>JAZULW010000031.1:0-31675 GCA_045603285.1 Acutalibacteraceae bacterium
CCGATATTTCCAAAGACGGCGCGATGCAAGGTGCCAATGCGGAACTGTATCGCCGCTTGTCGGAAGAGGTGTCCCTCAATCTTGTGGCCTCGGGCGGGGTATCGTCGTTGGACGACGTTCGCCGCTTAAAGGCACTCGGTCTGTACGGCGCCATCATCGGCAAAGCCTATTACACGGGGGCTGTTAACTTAAAAGAAGCAATCGAGGTGGCCGTATGATTACCAAACGAATCATTCCGTGTTTGGACGTAAAAGACGGCCGCGTGGTTAAAGGCGTAAACTTCCAAGGCCTTGGTGACGTGGCTTCTCCTGTGCAACTGGCCAAGCAGTATTCTTCCGGCGGTGCGGATGAACTGGTGTTTTACGACATCACCGCTTCCGCTCAAGGACGTAAATTATTCACGGACATTTTGTGTGAAACCGCAAAATCGGTGTTTATTCCCCTCACGGTAGGCGGGGGTATTCGCACCACCGCCGATTTTGAACGGGTGTTGGCGTGCGGTGCCGATAAGGTGAGCGTCAATTCGGGAGCCATTGCCGACCCCTCGCTCATCGGGAAAGCCGCCAAATTGTACGGCGACCAATGTGTGGTGCTGTCGGTAGACATCAAGCGCGTGGACGGCGTATTCCGCGTGTTTGCCAAAGGTGGCCGCGAAAACACGGGTATGGAAGCCATTTCGTGGATTCGCCGTTGCGTAGAGGATGGCGCCGGCGAAGTGGTGCTCAATTCGATCGACACCGACGGTGTCAAAAGCGGGTTCGATCTGGAAATGCTGGCCGCCGTGTGTGAGGCGGTCTCGGTGCCGGTCATCGCTTCGGGCGGTGCCGGAAACAGAGACCATTTTATCGAGTTATTCCGCACGCTACCGAAAGTGGATGCAGGGCTGGCGGCTTCCATTTTCCATTTCGGCGAAGTGGATATTCGCGATTTAAAAGACTATATGGCACAAAGCGGCATTGCCGCGCGCCGCTGAAAGGACGACTGTTATGCTGAATATTGACGAACTGAAATTTGACGAACAAGGCCTCATCCCCGCTATTGTGACCGATGCGGTGACCAAGCAAGTCTTGACACTGGCGTATATGAACCGTGAAAGTTTGCAGATCTCAATGGAGAAAGGCCTCACGTGTTTTTGGAGCCGTTCCCGTCAAGAACTGTGGCTCAAAGGGGAAACCAGCGGCAATTATCAACACATTGTGTCCATCACGGCCGACTGTGATCACGATGCCCTGGTTGTAATGGTGGAGCCCGACGGCCCCGCGTGCCACACGGGTGCGGTGTCTTGTTTTGAAAAGCCGGTTTGGGAAAGCGATACGTTGCAAGAATTCTCGTTGAGCAGTTTGATGAGCCTTATCGAAGGCCGCAAAACGGACAAAAAAGAGGGTTCGTACACCACGTATTTGTTTGAAAAAGGCTTGGATAAAATCCTCAAAAAGGTGGGCGAGGAGTGTACCGAAGTCATCATTGCCGCCAAGGATAACGACAAGAAAGAAACCGTTTACGAAATTGCCGATCTTACGTACCACGTGATGGTGCTGATGATTGAAGCGGGCATCTCGCTTGAGGATATTCACCGTGAACTGGCTTCGCGCCACGTGATCGACCGCAAAGTAAAACAAGAGAAAATGACTTCGTAACGCTACGCACGTAACAGGGGCTTTCGACAAAACACTTGCAACGTGGCGGTGTATGTGCTATACTGTAAAAAACGGGCAGAAACCGATTTTTCTGCCCGTTTTTTATCACAACGCAAGGAGAAACAGTCATGGCCAGAGAACGTTATTTGGTGGGCGTAAGCGACGAGGAATTGCAATATACTTCGCCGTCAACGCCGCTTACCCCCAAGGGTAAATGGCAGAATATGTGGTATCACCACAAATGGGGCATTCTCGGTGGTGCTTTCGCACTCGTTGTCGCAACAGTGCTCATTGTACAGCTGGTTACACGTGTAAAACCCGATTACTATATCACCATGGCCACAACGAGTTATATCCCCGAAGCCGTTACGGATGCGTGGAAAGAAGAGTTGCTCCCCTACGGCAAGGATCTGAACGGCGACGGAAAGGTGTCCATTCAACTTCAGGCGTTCAATGTGCAAAAAGACGATGAGTACACGCAACTCGGCGTTAACAACCGTCAGGCCATTATGGCGCAACTCGCGGCAGGCGACGTGATGATTTTTGCGTTTGCCCCCTCGTTTTACGAGTCGTTTATCGGCGGTATGGAAGATGGATTTTCGTTCTTTGTGCCGCTTGGCATCGAGCACGAAGGCATACAAAAAAACGACACCGCTTTCGCGTTTGATTTATCCGGATTTGCTAAGCAACAGTGGCCGGACTACACCGACGAGGAAATCGAAGCCCTCTTGCCGGATGACGTGTTGGTTGGCGTGCGGGTGGTAACCGAAAGCGCGAAGGACGAACAAAAGCAAGCACAACACGAACACTTAGAACTGCTTCGTCGGTATATCACCAAAACCAAGCCTTAACAAAGCCTTGATTGTTGGCGAATCGTAGCACCTTTTGTCGAAGATGGACATAAAACTTGACTTTTCGGACGAGTTTGCTATAATATGAAATATGTACGATAAACTTGGCTTCCCATAATATATTGACGTATGGTGAAAGAGGGATGGCATGAATTTTCAAGACATCGTGGCCCCGTTTGGTATTACGGCACCGATCGTCTCCAATAAGGAGATCTGTTCGGGGAATATCAATCGCACCTATCTGTTGACTGTGAAACAAGAGGGCGATGCCGAAAAACAATATATCGTTCAGCGTATCAACAGTTTTGTTTTTAAACAACCCGATGCGGTGATGACCAACATTTTAAATGTGACGGAACATATTAAGAAAAAACTCGTGGAAGAATGCGGCGGTTATGAACGCCGTGTCCTTTCGTTTTTGAAAACGGAAGACGGGAAACCGTACTACTACACCCCCAGTTCCAAGCACTTTTACCGTGTGTACGAATACGTTTCCGATACGATAGCACACAATATGGTGCATACGCCCGACCAGTTTTATGAAGCGGGTCGTGAATTCGGTGAGTTCCAAGGTTGGCTTTCGGATTTTCCGGTAGACACCCTGTATGAGATTATTCCCGATTTTCATAACACCCCCGTGCGGTACGAAGCGTTTCTGGAAGCGGTGAAAAAAGACGCCGCCGGGCGAGTGGCGGAAATGCAAGAGGAAATTCGTTTCTTGCTTGACCGGCAGGACGATTGCGGCCGTATTGTGAATTCCCTTAAAAAAGGCCTCATTCCGCTTCGCGTTACGCATAACGACACCAAAATCAACAACATTTTGTTCGATACCAAAACGGATAAAGCGGTTTGTGTGATCGACTTGGATACGGTGATGCCCGGCTCCTCGTTGTACGATTTTGGGGATGCCATTCGTTTCGGCGCTTCCACCGCGGCGGAAGACGAGCGCGATCTTTCGAAGGTTTCCCTTAATTTGGAGCTTTATGAGCAGTTTACGCGCGGGTTTATTCAAGGGACGGGTGGCTTGCTCACCAAAGAAGAATTCCGTTTGTTGCCGTACGGCGCGTATATTATGACGTTGGAGTTGACCGTGCGGTTTTTGACCGACTATCTCAACGGCGATGTTTATTTCAAGACCAACACACCCGATCACAATTTGGTCCGTACACGCAACCAAATGCAGTTGTTAAAGGATATGGAAACCAAATGGACGCAAATGTGTGAAATTTCCGAGCGGTGCCGTTTGGAAGCCAACGTATAAAACCATACAAAGGGAGTGCCCGCAGGCACTCCCTTTTTTGCCGTCAAAACGGCTTGTTTTTTTGCATAGACTGTGATATAATATCCATATCTGTGCAAAAAGGGAGGAATCGGCGTGGATAACCGTGCCATCGGTGTGTTTGATTCGGGTTTGGGCGGCCTTTCGGTCGTGCGCCGATTGCTCACACTATTGCCAAACGAAAACATTGTGTATTTTGGCGATACGGGGCGCGTGCCGTACGGAACGCGCAGCCCGCAAACCATCACACGGTATGCGGAACAAGATTGCCGTTTTTTGCAAAATTACGACGTAAAATGCATCATTGCCGCTTGCGGCACGGTCAGTTCCGTAGCGGCCGATGTGCTGGAACAGTTGCCTGTTCCCGCGATGGGTGTGGTGCGTCCCACGGCTGCGGCCGCGTTGCGCGCCACCAAAAACGGCCGCATCGGCGTTCTCGGCACCACCGCTACCGTGCGTTCGGGTGCGTTTCACGAAGCACTCACCGCGACCGACAAGAACGTGCAGGTGTTCGCAAAAGCCTGTCCGCTTTTCGTATCGCTTGTAGAAAGCGGATGGATTGAACGGGACGACGAAGCCGCCATTGCGGTAGCGCGCCGCTACCTGCAATCGTTTCTTGAGCAAGAGGTTGATACAGTCGTGCTTGGTTGTACCCATTTTCCGTTGCTGGCACCTTTGCTATCCGATATTTTGGGTGACGGGGTCACGCTGGTGGATTCGGGCCTTGCCTGTGCCGAGGCGTGCGCCGATATGCTTTCTTCTCAAAATGCCCTGGCAGAGCGTGACGGCGGTTCTTGCCGCTTTTTCGTCAGCGACCGTCCGCACGATTTCGGCGAATTGGCGGCGCGGTTTTTGGGCCGCCCCGTGCAAGAGCAAGTGGAACAGATTGAATGGGACGGTGCGGAAGGATGAACGTTACCGTAACCGTGCGTGGCATCCAAACGATGGACGGGGAGCGTGACTGCACCGAACAAACGGCAAAAGGTCGCTTGGAACGGCGCGGGCAAGAACTTTGCTTGTCCTATGTTAATGAAGAGGCGGCCACCACACTGGTGCTGACACCCGATAAGCTGGTCATTGACCGACGGGGCGAGATGGCTTCGGTGATGACGTTGCAAGTGGGAATGACCCATTTGTGCGAATATCAAACGCCCTACGGGGTTCTCACACTGGGTGTAACGACCCATCGGTTGGATAACCGTTTAGGTGAACACGGCGGCACGCTGAGCGCGGCGTACCGCTTGGATATGGGTGGCGGTGCCACCGAAAACGAAATCGAAATTATTGTCAAGGAAGTGTCCTATTAATGTCTACCATCGTTCAAAAAACCGAACTTCAACTTCGCTCGGCCATCGAAAACGCGGTCAAATGCGCCGTTTTGGCAGGTGAATTGCCGAATGAGCCGTTGCCCCCTTTCGCGGTGGAAATCCCGGCCGACCGTACACACGGCGACTTGGCGGTTAACGTGGCGATGGTATCGGCGCGCGCCTTTAAAAAAGCGCCCCGCCAGATTGCCGAAAGCATTGCCGCGCATTTGGAACTTGACGGAACGGCCTTGTCCCGCGCGGAAGTGGCAGGCCCCGGTTTCCTGAACTTTTTCTTGGCCGATTCGTATTACGGCGATGCCGTCAAAGAGGTGTTGGCACAGGGGGATGCCTACGGCCGCAGCAATTTCGGCGAAGGCAAAAAAGTGATGGTGGAATACGTTTCCGCCAACCCCACCGGCCCCATGCATATGGGCAATGCGCGCGGCGGCGCACTGGGCGACTGTTTGGCATCGGTTCTTGACGCCGCAGGGTACGAAGTCAGCCGTGAATTTTACGTAAACGATGCCGGCAATCAAATTGAAAAATTTGCGTTATCGCTCGAGATCCGCTATTTACAACTGCATAAAGGCGAAGCGGCGGTGGCTATGCCGGAAGACGCCTATCACGGCGACGATATTCGTGAACACGCCAAAGGGTTTGCCGCCAAGTATGGGGACAGGTTTGTGGATGCCGACGAGCAAGAGCGCCGCGCCGCACTGGTGGCGTATGCGTTGCCTCTCAATATTGATAAAATGCACCGCGATATGAGCAAATATCGCATTGAATACGACCGTTGGTTCCACGAATCGGTGTTGCACCAAAACGGCGAGTTGCAAGAAATCATCGATCTCCTTACCGAGCGCGGCCTTACCTACGAAAAAGACGGGGCGCTGTGGTATCGCGCGGGCGAATACGGTGAAAAATATCAAGGCAAAAAACACACCAACCGCGATGGCGTGGAAGAAGGCATTAAGGATGAAGTGCTGGTTCGCGCCAACGGCAATCCCACCTATTTTGCGGCCGATATCGCGTATCATCGCAACAAATTTGCCCGTGGTTTTGATACGTGTATTGACGTATGGGGTGCGGACCACCACGGCCACGTGGCCCGTATGAAAGGCGCGATGGATGCCATTGGCCTGGACGGCAACAAACTCCAAATCGTCCTCATTCAACTGGTGCGACTCATGCGTGATGGGGAAGTGGTGCGTATGTCCAAACGTTCCGGCAAAGCCATTCAGTTGGCCGACCTGTTGGACGAAGTGCCTGTCGATGCCGCGCGTTTCTTCTTCAATCTGCGCGAAGCCTCCACACAAATGGATTTCGATTTGGGGCTCGCCATTGAGGAATCCTCTTCCAACCCCGTGTATTACGTACAGTATGCCCACGCGCGTTTGTGCTCCATTTTCCGCACGCTTGCGGAAGACGGCGTCACGCTGTGTGCCCCGGCAGATGCCCAACTTGCGTTGTTGCAAACAGCAGAGGAACGTGACCTTGTTCGCCATCTCACCGCATACCCCGGTGCGATCGTGGCGTGCGCCAAAGACCAAGACCCTGCCGGTATGACGCGCTATGCCATGGAACTGGCCACCTTGTTCCATAAGTTCTACAACGCGTGCCGTGTCCGCGGTGTGGAAACCGACTTGCAACAAGCTCGCTTGTCGTTGTGCGAGGCCGCGCGCATCACCCTGAGAAATGTGCTGACACTCCTCAAAATTGACGCCCCCGAAAAAATGTGATCAAAACGCCTCTGTACCCACGGTACAGAGGCTTTTTTTATAATTGAAAGGAATGTGGCAACAACTCCGCTAACGAGTACGGGACGGGTTTCCCGTTTTTGTCTTCCAAAACAATGGTGAAATCGGGAGCACAAAATTCGCTCATTACCTGTCGGCACACCCCACAGGGTGAACACGGCGTGCCGTTTCCGTTCACAATGGCGATGGCATCAAAATCGCGTTTTCCCTCACTCACGGCTTTGAAAACGGCTACGCGTTCAGCACATACCGTGGGCGAAAAGGCGGCGTTTTCAATGTTGCACCCTGTATATACCGTTCCGTCGGCGCAAAGAAGTGCCGCGCCCACCGCAAAATGTGAATAGGGCGCATAGGCATTTGCCAGCGCTTCTTTGGCATAGGTTAACAACCGTTCGTGTGTCATTTACAACACCCCCAACAACGTTTTTACAGTGGTGGCTACTGCGCCAAACGGCAACGTGCCGCGGTTTTCGGGCACAATGCCGTCCCCATACAACAAAAACGGCACCATCTCGCGTGTGTGATCGGTTCCCGCAAAGGCGGGGTCGCACCCGTGGTCGGCGGTGATGATGAGCGCATCGTCACTGCCGAGCGTAGGCAAAAAGGCGGCAAGCCAACGGTCAAAGGCGGAAAGCGCCGCGGCGTAGCCGTCTACATCGTTGCGATGACCGTACAACATATCAAAATCCACCAAATTCACAAAACACAATCCGTGAAAATCGCGGCGGGCAACCGCTTCGGTTCGTGCCATTCCTTCCTCGTTGGAATGGGTGTGGAACGACTCGGTGATACCGGTTTGGGCAAAAATATCGCCGATCTTGCCAACGCCAATGCAGTCAAGTCCTGCGTTTTTTAACTGTTCGGGCAACAGGTTCGGTGGGGGAACAAGCGAAAAATCGCGCCGCCTCTCGGTGCGTGTAAACGGGTGCTGTCCGCTAAACGGCCGTGCGATTACACGGCCGACGGCGTGTTCTCGCGTCAACAGCCGCCGCGCGATGCGGCAGTAATCATACAATCGGTCGGGCGGTACGATATCCTCGTGTGCCGCCACTTGAAATACACTGTCTGCCGACGTGTATACGATCAAATTTCCCGTGCGGAGATGTTCTTCGCCGTAATCCGCAATCACCGCGGTGCCCGAATACGGTTTGTTGCACAAAATTCCGCGCCCCGTTTCACGGGAAAAAGCGGCCATCAACTCATCGGGAAAGCCGTGCGGGTAGGTAGGGAAGGGTGCTTTGCTTACGTGCCCCGCCAATTCCCAATGCCCCGTGGTGGTGTCTTTGCCGAGAGAATATTCTTGCAACCGCGCGACCGCCGCGGTGGGGGTATCGGTTGCCGCAAACGGCGCCCCCTGAATATTGCCGATGCCCATGGAAAGCAACGTAGGAATGTGCAAGTTGGCACAACGGCTTATGGAGCGCAACGTGTGAGCGCCCTCATCACCAAACAAGGCGGCATCAGGGGCGTTGCCGATGCCCACACTGTCCAAAACAAGGAGAAACACCCGTTTTTTCATCATCGTTCGCCCGCTTTCACACAGCGAATGACCGAACTGGTACCAAGACGATGTGCGCCGTGTTCCAAAAACGCACGTGCATCTGCCAAAGAACGGATACCGCCCGCTGCTTTGATGCGTGTACCACTGTGCACGTGTTTGGCAAACAAGTCGATGTCGTGCAAGGTGGCCCCGCCCGTGGAAAAGCCGGTGGAGGTTTTGATAAATTCGGCATCGGAACGCGACACCACGTCGCATAACGTTATTTTTTCTTCGTCGGTCAGCAAACACGTTTCGATGATCACTTTTAATAAACGGCCGTTGCATGCCGCCTTTACGGCGTTGATTTCGGCAAGCACGTCGTCAAATCGCCCGTCTTTTACCCATCCAACGTTGATAACCATATCGATTTCATCCGCACCGTCAGCTACGGCCAAACGCGTCTCTTCGCATTTGACGGCCGTGGCAACATAACCGGTGGGGAAGCCGATGACGGTGCAAACGGGAATATCCCCCTGCAGATAGTCGGTTGCCAATTTCACAAACGACGGCGGAATACACACTGAAGCGGTGCGGTACTGCCGCGCTTCATCGCACAAACGAAGAATGTCGGCCTCCGTAGCGGCAGGGGACAAGGCGGTATGGTCAACGGTGGCAAGCAGTTCGGTTAAGGGTATCATCGGTCATCTCTCCTTTTTTTCAGTATACCATTCTTTTGCGTAAAAAACAACCGCTTGCGTGGCATCGCCGGTTTGATTTTTCTTCGCTTTGGAAAATTCAAACTTCACACACCTCGATCCGCAAAGCCAAATTGTATTGTTGAATGAGGTGTCTGATATGATAGATTTGCAAATAACAGTTGCATTAAATATGGAATTATGATATAATTCTTTCGTCTGATTGAACGGGGTTTTCAGGTGGAAAATCCGGAATCTGTTGCCGGCCCTGTCGGTGCTTGCGGTTGCCTTTGGGGGCAATTTTCTTGGACAAAGAATAGAAACACACCGTCGCGGCGGCAAAGTGAAATAACCGTTGCTGATTCGGTTTCGGGCAATAGGGAAAAAGGAGAGGGTGCAAACGATGTCGGACTCCCATCAACAACCGTCTATTAAAGAAATCCAGGGCAAAATGTTGGAAGTTCTGGTTTATTTTAAAGAATTTTGCGATAAAAATGGTCTGACTTTCACCCTTTGCGGCGGCACGTGTTTAGGTGCGGTGCGCCATAAGGGGTTTATTCCTTGGGATGATGATGTCGACGTGTTTATGTTGCGGGAAGATTATGAGAAGTTGCAGGATCTTTGGACAAAAAATGCCGATACTACCCGCTATGCCTGCGTTCGTTCCAACGAAAGCGTCAACATCCACCATTCCGCAACCGAGATCAAGGACAATCACACCACGTTTATCAACAAACACAGCGTGGATGCCGATATCCACCATGGGTTGATGATCGACGTTATTCCGATTGATTGCGTTGCCCCCACCAAGTTGGGCAAGATTCTGCAGATGATCGATTCGATGCTGTATTGCTGCTTCAATTTCCAACGTCTGCCAGACCATAAGAGCAAATTGGTGTATTATGCCACGAAACTGGCACTGGGTGTTTTCCGTTCCCCCAAGATCCGCTATGCGCTCTGGAAAGGCGCGGAGCGGCGCATTGCCAAATACAATCCCAAGGGCAGCGGATTGGTGGCTTCTTTTGGTGAAGGAGCGTCCATTATGAAGATGCGCTTCCCGCGGGAATGGTTTGAGAAGCCCGCTTATTTGGAGTTCGAAGGGCATTTGATGCCGGTGCCTGCCAATACCGATGAATACTTGAAGATCTCCTTTGGCGATTATAGGCAACTGCCGCCCGAAGAAGATCGCATCGCACGGCATGACGCCGTCTTCATTGATCTGGAGCATAGTTATACGCAATACAAAGGAATCCACTATTGCGTGGAGAAACAATAATTTGAAATTTCGGGAGGGTTAAAGATATGGCCGGATATCCGATTGATATCGTGGTTCCTTGGGTGGACGGTTCTGATCCCGCCTGGCGCGCAGAACGGGCAAAATTCCGCCCCGATGCCAATAGTGATAACGATGAATCGCGATTCCGCGAATGGGGCTTATTCCAATTCTGGTTTCGCAGCATCGAACAATACGCGCCTTGGGTGCGCAAGATCCATCTGATCACCTGGGGGCATCTGCCGCCTTGGTTGAACACCAACCATCCCAAACTCCATATTGTGAACCATAAGGATTATATGCCGGAAGATTGTCTTCCCACCTTCAGTTCCCATTCCATTGAGTTGAGTATGCACCGCATCCCCGATTTGGCGGAACACTTCATCTATTTTAACGACGATATTTACTTAAACAACCCCACCTCGCCCGAAACGTTCTTTGTGAACGGTGTGCCGCGGGATTCCGCCGTCTTGGGAACGGTTGCCATTGTTGACAATTTTAGTTTCCTGCCCTACATTACCCTGAATATGTTGGGCTGTATCAATATGAAGTTTTCCAAGTACCGCGTCATTGCCAAGCATTTCTTCCAATGGTTTCATCCCCGCTATGGCGCGGATCTGTTGCGAAACCTGTATTTTCTGCCCAAAAACTGTTTCCTCGGGTTCAAAAATTTTCATTCCTGCCAACCCTATTGCAAAAAAACACTGGAGGAAGTTTGGCAGGCGTTTCCCGACGAACTGGAGCGCACCAGCCACAACCGTTTTCGCAGCCGCCATGATGTGAACCAATACCTTTTCCGTTGGTGGCGGCTGTTGAAGGGCGAATTTGTCCCTTCCAAGCCCAACTGCCGCTATCTTACCTTGGGAAGCGATCCGATGGACAAGTTCGAATCGGCTCTGGAATATTCCGATTGCAAGATTGTTTGCATCAACGACGATCCTTCTTCCTGCGATTTTGAAGCCGAGCAACAAAAAATTTATGCTCTTTTGCAAAAAAAATTCCCCGAACCGTCCACCTTCGAAATCAAAAACGAGGTGTAAATAAACGACAATGAAACTCACCGTTGCTAAAAACACAATGCGCAATACGATGTGGGGCGCCATCTACCGAATGATCGCGCTGATCGGTCCTTTTGTCATCAAAACCATTATCATCAAAGAGATCGGTATGGCATACAGCGGGTTGAACACGCTTTTTAACTCCATTCTGACGGTTTTGAATTTGGCAAACTTAGGGTTCAGCAGCTCGTTGGTCTACACCATGTATGATGCGGTGGCGCGGGAAGATAACGAAGCCATTTGCGCGATGATTAATTTCTTCCGCAAGGTTTATCGGTTGATCGGCTACGTGATCCTGGGAATGGGTCTGCTTGTGATGCCCTTCCTGCCGCGGTTGGTGGGCAACGAGTGTCCGCCCGATGCCAACCTATATGTGATGTGGGGGCTTTATCTTTCGGCCACGGTGTTGGACTACACATTGTATGGCTACGTCAACGCCATTTTTTCCGCTTATCAACGGGAAGACACTCGCCTGAAGATTATGACGGTGCGCTATATCATTCAATACGCTCTGGAGATCGTTCTTCTGGTTGTTTTTAAAAACTACTATCTTTATCTGCTCACCTTGCCGTTGATGGTCATTCCCAACAGCATTGCCAATTACCGCGCAGCGAAAAAGCAATATCCCCAGATCCGTTGCGCGGGCACTCCCAGTAAGGAACTCAGGCGCAGCGTGTATCATCGGGTGAAAACCTTGTTCGGCCATTCGGTCGGCAATACGCTACTTGTGAATGTGGACAGTATTATCATTTCCGCTTTTCTCGGCCTTTCTGTTCAGGCACTCTACAGCAACTATTTCTATATTCTCACCGCGGTGAACGGCCTGATCGAGATCATCACCAACGGCTGCCGCGCCGGCATCGGCAACAAACTGATTGTCGAATCGGAGGACGATAACCACAAACTCTTCCTGGGGATGACGTATGGCTGGGTGGCACTGGTTGGTTTTTGCTCGGTTTGTATGCTTTGCCTGTTCCAACCCTTTGTCGGCGGTATCTGGATCGGCAGCGAAGGATTGATGGACCAGACCTTTGTTATCTTTATGGCCCTGTTCTTCTACACCTGGATGTTCCGCATTATGCAACTGACCTACCGCGATGCCGCAGGGCTCTGGACCAAGGATTGGCTCAAGCCCTATGTGTCAATGGTTATTAAGTTGGTATTCAGCGTTTCGCTGGTCATTCTTACCAAGAATATCATCGGCGTTTTGATTCCCACCATTTTCGTTTTAGCTTTTGTGTATTCCCCCTGGGAAGCCAACGTCTTATACAAGCATCTTTTCCACCGCGATTGGAAACCGTATCTCAAAAAGATGGTTTCCTATTCGCTCTTGAATTTGATGGCAGCGGCGGGCTCCTTCGTGCTTTGCTTAGGAATCTTCCCGCAGAACTCCCCGCTCAGTTTCTTTGGGCGGCTACTCATCGTGTGCATCGTTTTCCCCGCCCTTTGGCTGATCACCACCTTTAAAACCGAGGAATTTCGATTCCTTTGGAGTAAGGTTCAACTAATTTTGAAGAAAATGAGAGCGAAGATATGACACGGACATCATTTTTGAAAGATAAAACCAAATATATCGCCTTTGCCGGCTTTTGCGCGGTATTTCTGCTGATCTCGGCGTTGATGCAGGTTTCGCTGATGTTCGCATCGGTGATGCTTTTGTGGACCGGCTTGCTAATTTATGCGCTCAGCGATCTGAAGGGGCGCGCTGCGTATGCGCTTTTCTTGGTAGCCTTCTTCCTGTTTCTTCTGGGCGGTGAATTTCTGGAGCTGTATATGGGCTATCCGCCGGAATTCACCTTTACGGATGAAATTGATTTCCATGCCTATGTTTCCCTGTTTGTCAGCCTGCTCTTTCTGCATTTGAGTTTTTACCTTACCGAACGGCTGACCGATCGGCACGCCATCAAAAAGAAAACCGAACCTCAATACAAAACCCGCTTTACCGAAGATATCCGCCAGGTTGCCAAGTGGGGCGTTTACATCGCCACCATTCCGTATTTCCTTACCACGCTGGAGGCCTGCCTTTACTCCTTGAAACACGGCTACCTGAGTTATTATACCGATTTTCATAGCAGTCTTCCTGGTGTGATCGGCACGATCTCCGAATTGTTCCCGTTCTTTTTCTGTTTCTTCCTGGCAACCTTGCCTCCCAAAAAAGAATGCAAGATCCCCATGCTGATCTACCTTTGCCACGGGGTGACGGCGATTTTGACCGGCCGCAGAATTATGTTCGGGGTGGCGCTTTTAGTCTTGCTCTTTTATATTCTTATTCGCCACCTCATCAATCCTAAGGAACAGTGGTTGAACAAAAAGAAATTGCTGATCGGACTAATTCTTTGTCCACTGATCGTGGTTCTCTTATACGTTCAACGCTACTTGCGCTACGACCAAGCGGTGGAAGGCGGCGCCAACCTATTGGATATCATTTTCCGCTTTCTTTCCCAGCAAGGCTCCAGCATCGGTGTTTTAAAGCACCAGAAGGTGCTGGAAGGAGATTCGCTGGGTTGTACGTCGCTGTATTATACGTTGCATTATTTGCGTGGCAATTTCTTAACACGCGGCCTTTTTGATTTCCCGTTGGAATATTACCTGCAACGCACGGTGGAAACCGCTTATCACACCAACTGCCTGGCCGACTATATTATGTATAAAGTCAGCCCTTCCGATTTCTTTGCCGGCTATGGACTGGGCACCAGTTACATCGCGGAACTTTACCACGATTTGGGCCACGTCGGCATTGCGCTGGGCAGCGCGATTTACGGATTTTTGCTCCAGTGGCTCTATTCCCTCAAGCGCTTTTCCTTCTTTAAGTTCACTTGTGGACTGATCATTCTGGAGCAGTTTGTCATCCTGCCCCGTTATGGCGCCGATGTTTTGATGCGCCCCTTCTATAGTTTAACCAACCTGTTTGTGTTGACGCTGCTGATCGGCTATGCGCTCATGGGCAAACAGAGGACGAAAAAAATATTGTCGAAATTCAAAATTAAGGGGAACCGTTCTATGTTTAAAAAACTCAAGGAATTCATCTCCACCCGAAACGTGATGCTGAACACTCCGCCGATGGGCGAGTTCCGCCACATCACCGATGAAGAGGTTAAGCAACTGCAGGGTGTGATGTTGCAGATGGTCAAGGACGTGCACGAGGTGTGCGAAAAACATGGCATCTGCTATATGGCCGATGGTGGCACGGCGCTGGGTTCCGTGCGCCATAAAGGTTTTATCCCGTGGGACGACGATGTGGATCTGATTATGCCCCGCGATGATCTTAACCGCTTTGTTGAGATCTTTGATGAAGAGCTGGGGGATAAGTACGAACTGGTTACCCCCAACTCCGAGGGACATAAGGTGGCGTCCTTGATTACGGAGATTTATGCAAAGGGCACCTACAAGCCCAGCATTCACAATTTGGATATGGATCTGCCGCAGGGCGTGATGATCGACATCTTCCCGCTGGAATATGCACCTCTTAATCCTATTGTGCGCAAAATTAAGGGAACGGTCGCGATGATCCTGCAATACATCGCCATCTCCGCCACCTTCTACAATCTGTATTGTACCCCCAAGAAGAAAGCTTTCTTCTATCAGACAAAAGCGGGTAAATTCAATTTCAATTTCCGCCGATTTATCGGGTTTTTCTTCTCTTTCCGCAGTTATCAGAAATGGTGCAACACCTTCGATAAATTTGTGCGCGGGAAATACGATACCGGGCTTTGGTGCATCCCCACCGACGTTGGTCACTATTTCGGTCATTTGATGCCTAAAAAGGTTTTCTACCCCCCCATCAAAGGGCAATTTGAAGATATGGAAGTCTACCTGCCGAACGATATCCACGAATATCTGGTCAACGCCTACGGCGACTATATGTGGATTCCCCCGGTAGAACAGCGCGAAAAGCATTGGACCGCCGGTTTCTGTTTGGATACCACCAAAGGCGAGCCCGAAGCAAAGGTGTAAGTTTCCATGCCGGATCCGTTTACTCATTATATTTTCGGACAGAAGGTGTTGGAGCAGTTGCCGCCCCCCATCCGCCAAACGATCCGTGCCGATGTGTTTGATCGTGCACTGCAAGGGCCTGATCCCTTTTCTTGCCTTGGTTTTTACGGCGGAAAGCGGCGAAGTATGCGCAATCGCAGCGGTATTATGCATAAGCAAAGAACGGGCACTTTCCTGTTGGAAATTGCCCGCGAAGCGCAAAACGAACCCTCGCCCGCGCTGTTTTCGTTTCTGGCAGGGTTTTTGTGCCATTATGCGCTGGATCGCACGGCCCATCCGTATATCATTGGCAAGGGTGGGGAGTCCTTCGGCGATGCTGCCACCTTGCCTTACCGCTCGGGCCACGTTCGGCTGGAGCGTGCCATTGATTGCCGCTATCTTCGCGCCTATTTTAAAAAAGAACCGTGGAAAACCTTCTTTCCCCGCCTGATTTTTAAGGCCAAGCAGTATCCGGAAGAATTGCGCGGGCCACTGGATCGGATTTTTCGGGAGGTTTACGGCTGGGAGCAAAGTTTCGACACCTTCAATGCCGCTTTGCGGGATGAAGCGGTTTTTTATCGCGTGATGCAGGACCCGTGGGGAATCATTCGGTTCCTTTTGCGCCCGTTACGCACCAAAAAAACGCTTTACGCGGTCTATTCCTACTATAAGCGGGAGATAGACTCTGCACAAGTGGATTATGTTAACGAATCCCACGCCCCCTGGCATCACCCCTTTGCCCCTGAACAACGGTTTGAGGCAAGCTTTTCGGAGCTTTTTGAACAAAGCCTGGGCGATGCCACCGCCATGATCGATGCGGCGTTTCGCTATGTATTTCTAAAAGAGCCCGCTGGCTTGGAAGACGTTTTTCAGGACAAAAACTATTCGACCGGTCTGGATTGCCACGATCCCCGCAACCAGGCACTCCCTTGCTGCGAGCCCTTTTCTTTCCATTATAAAGGATAATGGTTTTAGGAGGAACATTATGAAAAAGGAAACGTTTAAAATCCTGGTTGCGCTGGAAAAAAGCGGCACGCTTCTGTCGGCACCGTGCCTGGCACAAGAAACCGGGTTGGATCTGCCGGTGGTTGAAACCGAGCTGGCCGCCCTTGCGGCGGAAAAACAGATCGATGCCGATGGCATCACCGCCGCCGGTATTCAAGCGCTGGAACCCTATAAAACCAAGCGCGCCATCTTCATTGCGGCCGGGTTCGGCTCCCGCCTACGTCCGGTTACCTTGGAAATGCCCAAGCCGTTGGTGAAAGTGAACGGCACCCGCATTATCGATACGTTGATTGATGGCGTTTTGGCGGCGGGGATCGAAGAAATCTACGTTGTTTGCGGTTATTTGGGTGAGCAATTTGAACAACTGAAAGAAAAATACCCCAACATCCAACTGGTAACCAATACCATGTATACCGAGGCCAACAACATCTCTTCGGCCTACCTGATGCGCGAACATCTGCAAAATGCCTACGTTCTGGAAGCAGATCTTCTCATTCATAATCCCGGCATCTTCGATAAATATCTCTATGAATCGGTTTATTTGGGAATTCCCACCAACGAAACCGACGATTGGTATTTCAAAACCGACGCCGACGGTGTTATTTATGAACTGGGCATCGGCAATACCGATTGCTATCAAATGCTGGGCATTTCCTATTGGGATGCCGACGCAGGCAAAACCTTGCCCGCTCATCTGGAAGCAGCGTTCCCTGCCCATAAGGACGAAGATTGGTGCTATGTTCCGATGGTGAAGTTTAAAGACCACTATCAAGTTCATGTGCGAGAATGTGCGTTTGAAGATATTCAAGAAATCGA
Organism: Acutalibacteraceae bacterium; assembly: GCA_045603285.1. Lineage (GTDB taxonomy): Bacteria > Bacillota > Clostridia > Oscillospirales > Acutalibacteraceae > RGIG3009. The sequence continues at coordinate 17,131 of JAZULW010000031.1, forward strand.
TCATTTTGAAGAACTTTGTTCCGTCGATCCTTCCTATAATTCTTATCGCCAATGATGCAAACACGCTGCGTGTCGCGCAGCGTGTTTTTTTGTCTTGACATGTTCAATTTTGTGTGGTAGAATACGAAATATGAACAAACGACGGGATAAAGGGGGGACGGTGTCGTGGCAGCGAAAATCTTAGAAAAAAAAGAGTTTGATCTATTAGTATCTATCGAGAGAGGCGGCAACGCACCTACCCAGCGCCAACTCGCGGAAAGTACGCATATGTCTTTGGGTTCGGTCAACCGCACGTTGAACCTTCTGATGGAACAAGGGCTGCTCAGCAGCCAAAAGCAACTCACCGCCGAAGGTTATGCCGCGTTGGAACCCTATCGGGTGAAGCGGGCGGTTTTTCTTGCGGCCGGTTTTGGAACTCGCTTGGTCCCCGTCACGTTGAACACCCCGAAGCCATTGGTTCGGGTGAAAGGCGTTCGGATCATCGATACGTTGCTGGATGCGGTGGTGCGCGCGGGAATCGAAGAGATCTATATCGTTCGCGGTTATTTGAGCGAGCAATTCGATCAATTGTTGTATAAATACCCCACCATTCGCTTCATTGAAAATCCCATCTACAATGAATCCAAGAACATCTCTTCGGCGATGTGTGCGCGGCATTTGTTGCAAAACGCCTATGTTCTGGAGGCGGATCTGGTTCTTTACAACCCCGATCTGATCAGCAAATACCAATATCATTCCAATTTCCTCGCGGTGCCCACGGAAACCACCAACGATTGGTGTTTCGATACCAAGAATAATATCATTACCGCACTAAAGGTGGGGGGGACCAATTGCCACCACGTTTTCGGGATATCCTACTGGAACGAAACCGATGGCGCCCGCCTTTGCGAAGATATTAAAAAGGTCTATGAAATGCCCGGCGGAAAAGAGCGGTTCTGGGATCAGGTTCCGCTGGAATATTGTCAGGAAAATTATCGGGTAGAAGTTCGAACCTGCACGTTTAACGACATTATTGAAATCGACAGTTTTTCCGATCTGAAAAAAATAGACGGAACATACTGCTGATATAAAAAACAACAAAAAGGAGAAAAAACAATGAAATTCTTAAAAACGAAAGCCATCCTGTTGGTTGCGGTTCTGCTGCTTACCACGATGCTGGCCACCGGCTGCGGCAATTCTGCCAACCGCATCTTGATCTACACCAGTGTGGAAGACTATGTTATCGAAGATATGAACGCTCGACTGAGCGAAGAATTCCCCGACTATGATATCACCGTGGAATACGTTTCCACCGGTAATCACGCCGCCAAGTTGTTGACCGAAGGCACCAACACCGAGTGCGACATCAGCTATGACTTGGAATACGCCTATATGGAACAACTGGCCCGCAACGGTGTTCTGGCCGATCTTTCAGACTATGACCGCAGCATCTATATGGAAGATACCATTGCCGGAGATAACTATCTGGTGCAATGTCGTGTGGGTGGTGCGATCATTTTGAACACCCAAGTTCTGGCCGAAAAGAACCTGCCCGAACCCCAAAGCTATCAAGATCTGCTCAAGCCCGAATATAAAGATCTGATCTCGATGGCCAACCCCAAATCTTCCGGTACCGGCTATATGTTCTATAAATCGCTGGTCAATGCTTGGGGCAGAGAGCAGGCACTGGCTTATTTCGATGAGTTGAGCAAAAATGTTCTGCAATACACGTCTTCCGGCTCCGGTCCGGTCAACGCGCTGCTGCAAAAAGAAGTGGCCATCGGCTTCGGTATGACGTCTCACGCTGTCACCCAGATCAACGAAGGAGCTCCCCTGAAAGTGGTCTTCTTTGAAGAAGGCTCTCCCTACACGATGTATGGCCAATCCATCGTGAAAGGCAAGGAAGAGCGCGCTTGTGTGAAGGAAGTTTTTGATTTCCTCGTTGGCACGTATAGTTACGAACTGAACGAAAAGTTCTTCCCCGAGCAGATGTTCAAGGATAAGGTTTTCGCTGTTGAAAACTATCCCCAAAATATCAAGTACAGCGATATGAGCAACAACACCATTGAAGAAAAAGAAGCGTTGCTCGAGCTTTGGAAATATTAATTTGAAAAACTTTCTTTGAGGTGAAAAAATGGACAACATCAAGTTGGTCGCAAAAGAATTGGAAATGGTGTTCGATGGAAAATGCACATTGAACAAGGTAAGCTTTGAAGTTCGGGATGGCGAGTTTTTATCCATTCTTGGCCCTTCCGGTTGCGGTAAGACCACGATTCTCCGTATCTTGATTGGCCTTCTGAAACCTACGTCCGGAACCATTTTGAAGGACGGTGAAGAAATTACCGAGTTGCCCCCCGCCGCCCGCGGAATGGGCATTGTTTTCCAAAACTTCGCCTTGTTTGAAAATATGAGCGTTTTGAAAAACGTGGAATACGCACTGAAGATCCGCAAGGAAAACCGCTCCGCCGAAGCGCGCAAGCAGGTGCGCGAGCGCGCGCTGGCGATGCTGGATCAGATGGGGTTGAAAGAACACGCAAACAAAATGCCCGTCATGCTTTCCGGCGGTCAGCAACAACGGGTTGCCATTGCCCGAACGATGGTGTTGAATCCCGACATCATTCTTTTCGATGAACCGATGTCTGCCCTGGACGTTGAAACTCGTTTGGCGTTGCGCGCCGAGCTGAAACGGATTCAAAAAGAATTCGGAACAACGATGATCTACATCACGCACGACCAGGAAGAAGCGTTTGCGATGTCCGATCGCATTATGATTATGCGAGAAGCCAACATCGTTCAGATCGATACTCCCGAAAACATCGTGGATCATCCCGCCGATGAATATGTGGAATCCTTTGTTTTGAAAAATCTCCAAATCAAAATCGATTCTTTGCTGAAATGTGTGAGGAACTGATTATGAACGAGATCAAAAAGAAAAGACGGTTTGAACTGGGAACCGCGGAATATACCAAGTTCTTATTTGCGCTGATCTTCATCGGCATGGTCTTTATTCCGCTGATCCGGATGTTTAGCTATATGGACGCCGAAAGTTTCCGTCGGGTGGTAACGTCGCCCAATTTCGGCCAAGCGGTTGTAAACTCCATTGTTTCCGCCACCCTGGGAACGCTGGTTACCGTTGTGGTTGCCTTCTTTCTGGCTCTCTGTATCAAGCGAACCAACATTCGCCTCAAAGGGCTCTTCGGCATCATCTTTCTGTTGCCGATGTTGTTGCCTTCCATCTCCCACGGTATGGGTCTCGTAATCCTGCTGGGCAATAACGGTCTGCTGACGCGTCTTCTCCATATTCAGGGGAACATTTACGGGCTTACCGGCATCATCATCGGTGCGGTTCTGTATGCCTTTCCGGTGGCTTACCTGATGCTGAGCGATGTTCTGGACTATGAAGATGGCTCTGCCTATGAAGCTGCCAGGGTTTTGGGCATTCCCAAAGCCCGCCAATTCACCGGCATTATGTTGCCCTTTTTAAGAAAACCCTTGATCTCGGTGATTTTTTCCATTTTCACCCTGATCATCACCGACTATGGTGTACCGCTGATGGTGGGCGGAAAATACACCACCATCGCCACCGTGATGTACCAAGAAGTGGTCGGTCAGCTCGATTTCTCCAAAGGAACGGTCTATGGCGCGTTTCTGTTGATTCCCGCGGTGATTGCGTTTATCATCGACCTGTTGAATAAAGACCGCGGCAATTCCGGCTATGTGACCAAGCCCTGTGCACCCACCAAGAGCAAAACCGCCACTCTCGGCGGATACCTGTATTGTACGTTGGTATCGCTGGCAACTCTTCTGCCTTTGGTAGCCTTTATCCTGTTGGCGTTCACCACCGATTATCCCAACAACCTCGCCTTCACGTTGAAAAACGTGACGCAAGCTTTCAAACTGCGAGCAGATGATTATTTCATCAATTCGTTGCTGATTGCGGCGGGAACGGCTGTGTTTGGCACGGTGGTTGCCTTTATGACCGCCTATCTTTCGGCGCGAATGAAATCCAAAATTTCCCGTTTCCTGCATCTGTCTTCTATGACGTCGGCCGCGATTCCGGGTATGGTTCTGGGTTTATCCTACGTCCTTGTGTTTAACAAAACTCCCATCTACGGAACCATCGTGGTGTTGATGCTGGTCAACGTGATTCACTTTATTGCCTCTCCCTATCTGATGATCTATAACTCCATGTGCAAGATCAACGAAAACCTGGAAGACGTTGCGCACACCATGGGAATCAAGCGGTTCTATCTGATCCGTGACGTTCTGATTCCCCAGTGTAAGCACACCATCTTTGAAATGCTTTCCTATTTCTTTGTCAACTGTATGATGACCATCTCGGCGGTTTCTTTCCTTGCCACCACAATGAACAAACCGGTTTCTTTGATGATCAACCAATTTGAAGCGCAAATGCAGTTGGAATGCGCTGCCGTTGTTTCCCTGATGATCTTGTTTGCCAACTTGATTGTTAAGGGCGTTGTGCATATCATCAAAACTCGCCGCGGTTAAACGGGGGAATGTATGAGTTATTTATCGTTAAGTTTTGCGGCCTTTGTTGCCGTTTTGCTGGTTTTGTATTATCTTTTGCCCGCAAAATGGCGCGTTGGTGTGTTGCTGGTAGCCAGCATCGGGTTTTATGCCTGTTTTGACTTAAGATACCTGCTCTTTTTGCTGATTGCCGCTGTGTCCACCTTCCTTTGCGCCCGCTTTTTGCCGCGGCTGAAAAAGAAAGGCCTTTGGATCGGCGCTTGCATCACCCTCAATGCCGGCATTTGGTTTGCCATCAAGGAATTGCCTTGGCTGCTCATTACGGCGAGTCGCCTGTTTGAGAAGGTCGGTCTTCCGGCTCTTCCCGTTCTTTCTTGGCTGGTTCCGGTGGGGCTATCCTATTTCACCCTGCAGGCCATCGGCTATCTGGTGGACGTTGCCAAGGGGAGAATCCAAGCGGAAACCAACGTTTTCCGTTACGTGCTGTTTCTCAGCTGGTTCCCCGCCATTGTGCAGGGCCCTATTTCCCGCTATGAACAGTTGATGCCCCAACTGCAGAACACCAAAAGATTCTCCTTCGAAACGATGCGCAGCAATCTGTTGCTGATCCTTTTCGGTCTGGTGAAGAAAATGGTGATCGCCGATCGGCTCGGCCTCTTTGTCAACACCTGCTTTGGCAAGTTTTCCGAACTGCACGGCGCGATTCTGTATTTGGCCGCCGTGGGCTATGCCATTCAACTGTATGCCGATTTTTCGGGTTGTGTGGATCTTTGCCGCGGTGTCAGCGGTCTATTCGGTGTGGATTTGGTGCGCAATTTCGATCGCCCTTATTTGGCCCGTTCCATCAAGGAATTCTGGGGCAGATGGCATATCTCCCTGAGCACTTGGCTCAAAAACTATATCTATATCCCCCTGGGCGGCAACCGCAAAGGGACCATGCGTAAGTATGGGAACATTTTCGCCACCTTTATGGTCAGCGGATTATGGCACGGTGCCGGTTTCAACTTTTTCCTTTGGGGTGGGCTGCACGCTGTCTACCAAATCATCGGGCAGGCAACCCTTCCCTTGCGCAACAAGGTAAAGGCGCTGATCGGCGTGAAGGAAGGCTCGCTCAGCGAGCGCATCTATCAAACCGTTATCACTTTCCATTTGGTGACCTTTGCTTGGATTATCTTCCGTGCAGGCGGGCTGATGACCGGATTGTCCTACATTAAAAATATGCTTGTCTCCGCCGACCTGTGGGTATTATTTAACGGCGACCTGTTCAAATTCGGGCTGAGCCAGAATTACCTTGTCCTGCTCTTGGTGCATATCGTGGCGCTGTTTGCGATTGAAATGTGCACCAAATCGCAGCAACACGCCATTGAGGGTATCCAACGCCAACATCTGGTTCTCCGTTGGGCCATTTATCTGGTTCTGATCTTTGACGTTTTGCTCTTCGGCGTTTACGGCAGTGGCTATGATATGGCAAGCTTTATGTACGGAGGGTTCTGATGAAAAAACAAATCCTAAAAAACGTTCTCTCCTGCGTTGTTTTTTGTATCATCGCCGTCCTCTTGATCGGACTGAGCAATCAAATTCTGCTTTCCAAAAAATACAATCGCTATTATTTTATGGAGCAAGCCTTTGCGCAGGAAGAAGAATCGTTCCCGGTTCTGGTCTTCGGCTCCTGCCATTCCTACACGTCGTTTCACGCGCCCTATTTCGAGGAAAAAACCAATCTTTCTGCCTATGACCTGGGCAACCCCGGCGAGGTCATCCCCGCTACCTATCTGCGGATGAAAGAACAGTTCAAAAAAGATGCTCCCCAAGTTGCGTTGCTGGATATTTGGGGTTTGAACGCGTATGAAACCTATACGTCTTCCGAGGAGATTTTCGAAAGTTACCTGCCGGTCAACGTGGAATTGATTCCGTTTTCTATGGACAAAGCCGAAGTGATCCGTGATTTTTCTTCATTGGATCAGGTTTTGGATAATTTCGCCATTGCCAAATATAAAGATCGGTTAATGAATCAGGAATTGTTCTCTCTGGATTTTGAGTATTCGTTTGATTCCTTTTTCAAAAATACATCCGCCTATTCCCGCGAAGAAATGAAGATGCGTATGGAGAATAACGGGTTCTGTGTTATGCCGATGTGGCAAAGCGATCCCAAAAACTATACCCCTTATATGGATGTTTCAGACTATGAAGCGAAGCAAGCAACGGTTTCCAAAGGCGAAACGCTGGCATACGAAGCCGATATTGTGAAATATCTGGAAAAGATCATCGTTCTTTGTGAACAATACGACGTGGAACTGATTATCTATCGTGCGCCGTATATTTCCAAAGAAAACGAACTGAAAAAGTCCAACTGGCTGAAAAACTATTGCAAAGATCGGGATCTTCTGTATATCGATCTGGAAGAAGAGATTTCGTTTGATGTTCAGACCGACTTTTTGGATTATCATCATCTAAATGAATTGGGTGCCAAAAAAGCGACGGAGTATTTAACTCCTTATATTTTAGAAGCGATCAACGAATGAGAAAAGCGGAGCGATTGGACGCCCACACCCCATAAGGCAGTATTTCCTTAAAAAAGAAACTTTTGGCACAATTATGCGTCAAAAAGCCTCGATATGCGTCAGCATTATCGAGGCTTTTTTATCATTGCACCAAAGGCGAGTCAGAACATATGAAAAATTCAAAAGGGCAAGAGAGTGGAAAGAAACAAAACCGTTTCTTCACCTCTTGCCCTTTGCCATATGATTCAGTTCAAAGCGTCGGCAAATGGGTGTTGCCCGTCTATGTTAGCCGATCTTCGGCAAACTCGCGGCGGCAACCGACTGACCGACACGGCGAATTTTTTCGTCGGGTAGGTGCAATTCCATCGCGGCAACCTCGGGATACTCTTCATCCAGTACACGGCGTGCTTCGGCAATGATGATATCGCCGCCTTTGCCGGACATCACGCGGCCAAGCAACAACACGTCACCGATTGCGTAATACATCGCATAGTAAGCAAGCGTGTGGCCCAGATAGGTGCCGATGGACAGATAAATGTTGTCGGCATTTTGGTTGCCCATATCCATCTCGTGTTGCACCACTTTGAGTTTTTCGGCAGGGGACAACGCTTCGTCAAGCACAATACCGGCGCGAGGAGCCAATTTGATAACGCTGTCTTGCGAGAAGTATTTCACACCGCAACCCTTGTCGCCCGACCATTCGTCCACCATCGCATCCTCTTGCAAGTCCACGGGCGCGAAGGCGAGTTCGTTCAGCCAACCGGTGATATTCCCGTCGCCGTCCACATAACCGGCGGCTTCGGAAGTGCCCATGGCAATGCCGAGAATGTTGTTTCTCTCAAGGCTCATGGCACCGGCAAGCGCGGTCACGTCGCCGTCGTTGGCCACTTCAATCGGAATGTTTTCGCCAAGTTCCTTGGCGGCGCGCAGATAAATGTTCTTCACTTTGGCATCAAATTCGTCTTCCGGCACTTTGATGAACAGCGAAGCCACCATGGCGCGGTTGTCAATATACACACCTGCCGAAGAAACACCAATGGCATCCACACGCGGCATTTTGGAAGCGGCGGTGCGGAACGCATTGAGAATGCCTTCATAGTGATAATCGGGGTCGGCATTGGTTTTGGGGAACCACACCACTTCTTCCGAATACACCGACACACCGTCGATTACAGCCGATACTTTGCGGTCGCTTCCGCCTGCATCAAAGCCGATGCGGCAACCGTCTACGTTACGGCCAACCGATTGGGCAGAAGATTTGGCGGCTGGAATGTCGGCAAGAGGCAGGGACACCACCTCAAACGGACGCTCGTATACGCGCGCCATAAAGTTGGCATCAAACTCGCGGGATCCGCCGGCAGCATAAGCCTTCGCAATGACGGCGCCGATCTCTTCGTCACCGCCGATCATGACTTTAAAACCGCCGTAAGCCCACAACAGCATTTTCACCGTGCGGTCAACGTACACCGCATCCGCCTCACGCATCGCGGCGGTGCCGTGAATACGAAAACGACGAACGGCAATTTGCCCTTGGTTGCGCTCTACTGCCACCGCAATTTCTTTGCCGTTTTTGGCGGAAGCCTCAAAATCACGGCAGAACGCCGCTATGGGGATAAACCCTTTGTCAAGCACGGGTAAATTTTTTACGGAAATTTCCAATCCATGTATCTTCATTCTACAAAAAACACCCTTTCGTGTATGATATCCTAGTTTTACTATAACAGAAGCCCGTCGAAATAAAAAGGCGATTTTGGCTTATATTTTTTTAAAATCCGTCGGGAATACCGAATGGAACAGAAAAGGAAGGCATATATATGAACCAGATGATCCAAGAACGAGAAATGCAGGAGAAAGGAATGACAGTTCAAATGACGGATTATTTCCCGGAGGGAATGCTGTTAAACACGGCCGCGAACCGTCGCCGCACACGGTCGGAAAGCGCTTTGGCAGAGGCGGCCGCTATGGGCGAAATTATCGAGGCACGAGCCGTGCTGTGTGACAGTGAACACAATTTGCACATCGAATTGCCGTGTATGGAAGGGATTATCCCGTACGAAGAAGGCGCGCTCGGCATCGCTGAGGGTACCACGCGGGACATTGCGCTCATTTCGCGCGTATCCAAACCCGTCAGTTTTCTGATCACGGGATTTGAAACGGATCCCAACGGCAAACGGCGGGCCATCGCCTCGCGACGCGCGGCTCAAGAAAAATGCCGCCGCGAATATGTGGACGCATTGCGCCCCGGTGACGTGATCGGTGCCCGTGTAACACGGCTGGAAAGTTTCGGCGCTTTTTGCGATATCGGATGCGGCATCCCCGCGTTGTTACCCATTGCGAGCATTTCGGTCAGCCGCATTTCGCATCCGGCCGACCGCCTGTGCGTGGGAATGGATATTTACGCGGTGGTAACGTCTATTGAAGATAACCGCATCTGTCTTTCCCAACGCGAATTGTTGGGTACGTGGGAGGAAAACGCCGCGTTGTTTACACAAGGCGAAACCGTGATGGGCATTGTCCGTTCGGTGGAAGATTACGGTATTTTTGTGGAACTTACCCCCAATTTGGCAGGCCTGGCAGAACCGCGCGAAGGGGTGCGGGTGGGACAGCATGCCGGGGTATACATCAAAAACATTTTAGCCGAAAAAATGAAACTCAAATTGGTGCTCATTGACGCACAGGAAAACGAGGAAGTCCCGTCTCCGCTTCGTTACTTCATTACCGAGGGTCACTTGGAACGGTGGCGATACTCACCCGTTGGGTGCGGCAAAATTATTGAAACGGTGTTCGATTAGGGCAAACAATTGCCACAAGGGGAATACCCGTCTTCTTCAAGTTGGTGCGCCGTTCCGGTAAAGGTGCCGCGATTTTCATCCTTGATTTTTTGGGCATTGGCGCAATGCGGCAAATGAAATTTCTTACTGGAACGATTAAGCACGTAGGTTGTTTCTTGCTCGGCAGTCGTTGCCGTGGTATGCGTGGTTGACTGCGTGGTGTGTATCGGTGTTGACGGAACGGGTGTTGCAGACGGTTCGCGGCGTGTGGGAGCTATTAAAAATGTGCCAACGCATACCGCCGCAATGAATACGGGTTTTGTGCCTTTCAACACATGGCGCAACCATCGTTGCCACGCGGGGATAGGAAGCAACAATATCGCCGATGTCACGGCAAGAATTCCGGCTGCGTGCGGAAGATATACCACCGCCGCCAAGACGAACAAAACGGCAAACGCGCCGCCGAGAATAAGGCGTAGGGCAGGGGATAACGGTTTCATCGATATCGGTCCTTTTTCAAAAAACGGCTAGGAGATAGATTGGTCTCACAGCCGTTTTTTAATTTTGGTTAAAGCGGGACAAAAATTCGCGCGTGCGTTCGTGCACGGGATGGTCAAACACCTGTTGGGGTGCGCCGCTTTCCACCACCAACCCATCGTCCATAAACAACACGTGGTCGGACACTTCGCGCGCAAATTGCATCTCGTGTGTCACGATCACCATCGTCATACGGCGACCTGCCAAGTCTTTTATAACGTGCAAAATTTCGCCCGTCAATTCGGGGTCGAGCGCCGATGTCGGTTCGTCGAAAAACAAGATTTCGGGGTCAAGCGCCAACGCGCGAGCAATCGCTACCCGTTGTTGTTGCCCGCCCGAGAGTTGCCACGGATACGCATCGCATTTCGCGGAAAGCCCTACTTGATCGATGAGTTCACGTGCCTTTTGCTCAATATCCGCCAAGATTTCTTTGGCGTGCTGCTTGTAATCGGGGCGTTCTTTGGCTTGCAGTTTCGGTGCCAAACACACGTTTTGCAATACCGTGTATTGCGGAAAGAGGTTGAAGTTTTGGAACACAAGCCCGAAATGGAGTTGCCGCCGCCGTTGTTCCGCGGCCGAGAGTTTGCCGACTTCGGCGGCATCAAAAATGGTGTCGCCGTTTACGGTTACACGGCCCGCCTCGGCACGTTCCAAAAACGTAAGGCAACGAAGCAGCGTGGTCTTGCCGCTTCCCGAAGAGCCGATGATGGATAATACCTGCCCTTTTTCAAGTGAAAAATCAATGCCTTTGAGGACTTCCAATTTGCCGAAATTTTTACGAATGCCGCATACATCTAACATAGCCACTGCCAAGTCCTCCTTTACGCTCTGAAATAGTTTAGTCTCTTTTCGAACTTGTTTAATAAAAGGGTCAGCACGCCGTTGGCGATCAGGTAAAATACGGCGGTGTAAAACAGCGGCCACATCATACCTTTTTTGATATACGATTCGCCGATCCAAATAATCTCGTATACCATTATGATTCGGGCCAGCGCGGTGTCCTTCACCAACGTGATAAATTCGTTGCCCATCGGCGGTACGATGCGTTTGACAAGTTGCAACAATGTCACTTTGAAAAACACTTGCACGCGTGTCATACCGAGCACTTGGCCCGCTTCGTATTGACCGCGCGGAATGGACTGAATGCCGCCGCGGTAGATTTCCGAAAAATAGCACGCGTAGTTGATGGCGAAAGTGACCAGCGCCGCCGTGAAGCGCGGCAATAAGGGCCATCCGAACACCAAACCGGGGCCGTAATACACAATGAGTATTTGCAACATAAGCGGCGAACCGCGCACGATCCACACCACCGTTTTGGTGAGCCAACGAAGCGGTGCAAACCGCGTGGTAGAGGCCAAACAGATCAAAAGGCCAAGCGGCAAGGCAAACACAAGCGTTAAGAAAAACAAGCGCCCCGTGGTTTCCAATCCGCGCAAGAGGGAAAGGGTCACGTCCCAAAAAGACATAGAGATTCTCCTATCACAAACGACGGGGGCCGACCTTGCGGACAGCCCCCCGTTTTGATCTTATTTTTCGATGATGTTTTGCGCAATGCCGTAAGTGGTGGCCACTTGCATCACGGTGCCGGCATCGTATGCTTGTTTCCAGAATTTGTTAAACTCGGCAATAAGGTCGCTTTCTTTACGGAAACCAACGCCGTACTCCTCACTCGTCAGTTCCAATCCGGTGGTCAGGGTGGGATAGCTGGTGCCCTCGCCGATCATCGCGCCCGCCATCAACAGGTCGATGACGCAGGCTTGCGAACTGCCGGCGGCCACTTCCATCAACGCTTTTGCTTGATCGTCACACGCCGTATAGTTGGTAATACCCAAAGCATCCAACGCTTTGGCACCGGCCGAGCCGTCTTCCACCGCAAAAGTGAGGGCTTTCAAACTATCGGTGGTGGTGTAGTTGGCAACCGCGTCTTGTTTCATCACGACGACTTGCGCGTTTTTGCAATACGCTTCGCTCACACCCATCAACCCCTTCACCTCGTCGGTGATGGTCATACCGTTCCACACAACGTCGATGCCTTTGGTTTCCAGCGTGGTGGCTTTGGTGCCCCAGTTGATTTCAAGGAATTCCACTTCCACGCCGAGATATTTGGCAAACTCTTTCGCCATATCCGCGTCAAAACCGATCCAGTCGCCGCTGCCTTCGGTCTTCTCATAATCCATCGGTGCAAAATCGGTGATACCCACGATGATCTTGCCCTTGTTTTTCACATACGCCAGGTCGGACTTGTCGGTGTTGCCGCAAGCGGTCAACCCCAACACGAGCAAACAGGCGACAAGCGCCAATGCCAATACACGTTTCATAACAAAAACCTCTCTTTAAATCGATGTTGTGCCTATTATACACCATCGCGTTAGCAAAGTAAAGTACTAAATTGAAATTTTTAAAAATTTTTCCAAAAAAAGGACCGTGTCATGCACGGTCCTTTTTAAACACGATCCATTTGCTGAAAACGTAGTTAAGCAAGATGATGACGATGCTCACCACCGCTTTTACACCAAGCCCTTTTATCCCGAACAGATCAAAGGCAAATCCCAGGTTGTATAGCAAGGTCGGGGCGCCGATCTCAATGACACCCGATAATACACGTGCGCCGAAAAACGGCAGAAATTCGCGCAAAAACAAGCCGAATGCCCAGTGCTTGCTTTCGAACACAAACAGTTTGTTGGTAACAAACGCAAACACCACCGCGCAAAACCAGGCCACCGTGTTGCTTACCGTCATCTCGCAAGCAAACCCTTTCACGAGAATACTGTAAACGATAAAATTTACGGCGGTGGTGGCCACACCAAACACCAAATAAAGCACAGGTTCCTTGTGTTTTTGCCAAAGCATACGCACATTCATATCAGTCGTCCGCCTCAGAGTCGCCGTATTCTTTCACAATGAAGATGGGGCGCTTTTTGCCTTCAATGTAAATTTTGGAGATGTATTGTCCCATCACACCGAGCGCCAACAACTGGATGCCGCCGATCAGCAGAATGAGCACGATAGTGGTGGCGTAACCGGGAATGTCAATGCCGAAAAAGAGTTTTTGAATCAACACCACCAACATATACACCAGGGAAAAGGCCGAACACGCACCGCCGATGTAGGCCGAGATCTTCAGCGGTACGGTCGTAAACGCCGTAATACCTTCAATAGCATACTTGAGCAGTTTTTTGAACGACCAGGAGGTTTGCCCCGCTTTGCGTTCCTCGGCGGTATAAGGCATAAAATAGGTATTGAATCCCACCCACGAGAAAATGCCCTTGGAAAAACGGAAATACTCTTTCATTTCCAGCACGGCATCCACCACGTAACGGCGGAAGGTGCGGAAATCGCTCGCGCCGGAACGGAAATCAATTTCGCACATCGCGTTGATGAGGCGGTAAAACGTTTTTTTGAAAAACGAAAGCAGTTTGCTTTCGTTGCGGTCTTCTTGGAACATCGCCACGCTGTCATAATCGGCGTTTTTTTCCAAAAACTCTACCATCCGAACGACCAGTTCGGGGTGCTGTTGCAGGTCCGCATCAATGATGGATACGTAATCGCCCGTTACCTTGTGGAGCCCGGCAAACATAGCGGCCTCTTTTCCGAAATTGCGCGAGAAATTGAGGATCTTCACGCGCTTGTCGGCTACGTGCAGTTGCTTGAGCTCACCCCACGTGTTGTCACGGCTGCCGTCGTTCACAAACACGATCTCATAACGATCAATGCGACCTTCGAACGTTCGTGTAACCGTTTCGTAAAACGCGCGCACGTTGGCTTCTTCGTTATAGCAAGGCACGACCAAGGAAAGTTTCACATCGTTCATCTTCTCACCGCTTGCTTTCAAATTACCTCTATACTATACCTTACGAAGAAACAACTTGTCAAGTCGAATACCTCTTTGAAAGAAGTTGGCATCACCGACGAGCAAATTACTTAGATCTGCGCCTTATTGTTGGAAAAATAACGGTAAAAAAAGAACGAAGCACGCGCTTCGTTCTTTTTTGGTGCGAGTAGCGTTATAGTAATCAAGCCAAAAACCGCATAAAATAAGGGCTTTTCGTAGTCAAAAACAGTACATAGCTCTTGATTACTATGATTAAGCTGAAACATAAATTATTGTAAACGGTAACTAGTTAGAGCCTTTCATTTTCAACGATGTTCTATACTGCTCTGCTTCTGGCACTTCGATGAACTCCACAGACTTGTCAAAATTTTTCATAACCACTGCTTTGATTTCATCAAGTGTTACATTGAAAAATTCTCTGCGCTGATTAACCATAT
>JAZULW010000032.1:0-2037 GCA_045603285.1 Acutalibacteraceae bacterium
ATCGCCGAAAAGTACGACGGCGATATCGGTGCCGCAGCTGCTCTTCTTTACGAAAAGCACGTTAACAAGCTTTTCAAAAAGCACGAAACAACAGATTTGCAAAAAGATGCCGGCACTGTCATTACCCACCCGTCTTGCAAAACTGTGTATTTCCAAAACGAAGAAGATATCCCCGATTGAGCGATTGGCTCGGCTACGGTTATTCCGTGTCGGGCTTTTTGCTTTCTTTGTAAGCCTTATATAATGCCGTATAGGCTGTAACCAATTCCGCCATCTGATGACTGCCCTCGCTAAGCATTTGAACGGCCTTGTATTGACAAACCCCAAGCAAAGAGCGCGTGAGCCGATCAACTGACATTTCGTCCGCAGGATACACAATTGTCTTGGAGTTCGGAAGATCCTCCGTACATTGACTCGGCACAAAATTCAAAGTTTCCATTTACTCACCCACCTTTTTTGTTTGAGCACTTATCGTGCTCGCTCTATGTAAAAAAAAGATTGCCTATATCCTCACCGTAATGCCGGGAAATTTTAACCTTAATTTCATCTCGGGGGACTCTCTCCCCGCGTTCATACATGGCAAGAGCCGAAACTGTAATTCCAAGTTTTTTTGATGTTACCTCAAGAGTTTCTTTTTTGGCACGACGTAGACTTCTCAATTTGGCACCAACAGCTACCTTATCAATCATTTTCACACCGCCTTTTTCGTGCACTATTTGTGCTCGTTTGCTTTATCATACACTATCTTTTTTCGTTTGTCAAGAATTAGCGAGCACGAAATGTGCTCAATTTTATCGAACACTTTTTGTGCGCAATGCACAATTGACAGTATACACAATATGTGCAATAATAGATTGAGGTGATTTTTATGCCATCAATTGGAAAACAACTGCAAATCTTACGAAAAGAGGCAGATTTATCGCAAAGCGAGCTTGCGAGGCGCCTCGGCACATCGAAAAGCAGCATAAATATGTATGAACGAAACGATCGAGAACCTGGTCTTGTTATGTTAGAAAATATAGCCGATTTTTTCAATGTAGATGTTGAATATCTTTTAGGAAGACAGATTCCTCGCAGATTGCTCACCATACACGAAGGAAAGGTTATCGTCGCCTACCGCGATCAACCCGAAGTTCAGCCCGAGGTAGATACTATATTAGGCATACAAGAAAAAGCACCGTCCGAAGACGGTGCCATTCTTTCTGTTGCCGCACGTGGTACAGCGGTGACGGATGAGGAATTTGATGCGCTGATCACCGAAGAAGATGCATTGGAGAGCCCGACGGAGTAATTGTATTCTTTTCTATATACTCCTCAAATTGCGCATACACCCTTCGCTCCAACGGCGAGGTCAAAAACTTGTTTCGCTCATACAAGAGCTTCATTCGTGCCATACGATACTCTGCCGCCTGTCGACTGATGCCGCATAACCGTTGTATATCCTCTGCCGTTTTCACGCCGCACCCCCACAGCACACAGGCGGGAGCGAGCAGCCGAGAAGCAAACACATTTGCCTCTTGCTCAATCGGGTTATCCGTGCCCGACGGCTCACGGTTTACCAATTCGTATTTTCCAACGTGGCCAAGCAGGATGTGTCCTAATTCGTGCGCGATCGTAAATCGCCGCCGTTCGGAACTGCAATTTTTGCTCACAAAAATGCGCGGTTTCCCAAACCGTATGCCGCAGCATCCGTCGTTGCCGTTCTTTGGCTCGTAGAGCCTGACCTTGATTCCCATTTCCTCGCATAATGCGCTTACGGAAATCGGCAGTTCCTTAATGTTGTAGTCAATAAGAATTTGCCAGGCTTTGTCGCGTGTTTGTTGATATTTTTTATAGTTCATTTTCAACACCTCCACGTTTCATTGTAGAAGATTGTCGAAAAATGTACAGACTTTTACCTGTTGGTAAATTATGGAAAGGAAAACGTATGCCCATCTACAAGACAGGAAAAACCAAAGACGGAAAAGCGCAATACCGCGTCGCTGTCCATTACACGGATCCGAGCGGTAAGCACCGACAAATTTCCAAGCGTGTGTA
>JAZULW010000033.1:0-21516 GCA_045603285.1 Acutalibacteraceae bacterium
GACTGGATGGGGGTATTTGCCTCTCCGGAAGAAGCATTTGCCTATGCCAATGAGGAATGGACCCCTTCGGAAGAAGAAACCGAAGAGCCGTCGTCTGATTTGGAGCAAAATGCCAAAGACAACGCGTGGAAGATCAACAACAACCTTCCTTCCGAAATGGAAAAACTTCCAGCCGAAAAGGTGGACACATCCATCATTAACGGGTATGAGGAAGGGGAGACATACTCGTTCCAACACCACCCGAGCTTGGTGTATTTTAAAGGCAAGTGGTATGCCGGCTATTCCAATGGTGTAAAAGACGAAGATGCCCCGGGCCAGAAAATGGTATACAGCACCAGTGAGGATTTTGAAACGTGGACCGCCCCCGTGGATCTTGTTGTCCCCGGCGTAGAATCGATGTACACACATAACACGTTGGACGGTATGGAAACGTTCAATGAGCAGGGGGTCATCACCACGCAGATCATCGGTAACTTTTCCGTTGTTGGCGATACACTCTGCTTCTACTATACCGTGGGAGAATTCACCGCCGCCAGCTTTGATGAAAACGGCACTTTCAAAGGAATGGAAACGGCAACGCAGGTGAATACACGTCAATACGCCATTTATTCTACCGACGGTGTGACTTGGAGTGCCACTCCGAAAAATGTGACCACGCTGGACAGCTACAGTACGTTCCGGCAATCGCCCTACGGCTCGAACAAATGGTACTCCCTCTCCTCGTTCCGTATTCACTATTCGGATACGAAGGACATCGACCCAACGAAAAAAATCACCAGCAGCCAGTTGACGGGAGATCAGCTTAAAAATTCGAAAGCACGCTGCCCCGGCTCTCTTACCGAAACGTCGTATTACCAAGGTCCCGATGGCGTGTTGCACTTGCTGTGCCGCAGTGACACGGGATACCTCTGGGCCTCAACCAGTACGGACGAAGGGCAGACCTGGTCGGAATTCTATCCCACCAACTTCACCTCGGCTTCCACCAAATTCAACTTCATTCACTTGCCGGATGGCCGTATCGCGTGGGTCGGTTCGCCGTACTACAACGTGCGTTGGCCGCTTACGTTGTACATTTCCGAGGATGGCTACAACTTCGACAAAGCGTATATTTTGCAAGACGAGATATATGAGTTACAAGGGCCGGATGGATTTGCCAAAGACGGCGGGTTTGCGTATCCGCAATTGGAAGTCCGTGACGGATATCTCTATGTGATGTACACCAAACAAAAAGAAGTGGTAGAAGGCTGCCGCGTGGCCTTAACGGATATTCCGTAACACCCAACTGTTTAATAACGGGATTGATGCCGCTATGGATCAAGCCGTGAATAAGGAGGAAAAAACTATATGAAACCGTCAGAATTTTTTGTGAAGTTTTCAAGTGAAGACGCATTAAAGGCGATCGAGCCGCTTGGAAAAACGGCCACCGCCATTACCTACGACGAGGCCGAAAAAGCCGCGTTGATCGTTCCCACCAAGAACGGCGCTTACGAAAGCCCCAGCATCAAATTTACGACAACCGGTTCCACCGACTGCCGTGAGTATCCTGTGTTTGCGATGCGCTTAAAACTGAAAAATCCCGATTCCACGTTCGGCCGTTTGTATTGGCGCACGGATGCCGTTGAAGCGTTGAGCAGAAAATTGGAAGGAACGGGTGCCAACGTAGGCTATTGGCAATTTATTCGCAACGCGAAGATCAACTACGCCCCCACGACCGACTGGCAAGTATGCTACGTGGATTTTTCGGAAATTCACCACCCTTATTTTGACGGTAATTGGCTTATTTCCATGCTCACCCTGTTCCGTATCGACGGCTATGGCGTGACGACGGACGACGGCATTTATATCGACTGGATGGGCTTTTTTGATTCCGTTCGCTCGGTACACGAATATGCCGAACTCCCGTTCGAAGAAAAAGTGGAGCAAGAGGAAATTTCGGAAAACGAAAAACGCGCCAAGGAAAGTTCTTTAAGAATCAACAACCGTCTTAGTGAAGAACTGAAAAGAATTCCGACGGAAAGAGTGCTCGTTAGCGATTATGACCCGGCGATGGCCTTTAAACATCATCCCGGCATTGCCTATTTTAAGGGTAAGTTGTACGTTTCCTTCTCAAGCGGTGTAAAAAACGAAGACCATCCCGGACAAAAAATGGTCTATTGCGTCAGTGACGATTTTTATCATTGGTCCGAACCCATGGACCTTGTGGTGCCGGGTGTTACCCCCAAAACCGATAGCGCCTATACCGATGCGAAAACGTCCATCATCGGTGGCTTCTCGGTGAACGAGGATACGTTGTATTTCGTGTACACGGTGACCGATTATCATCCTGAGTGTTTCAAAGAGGACGGCTCCTTTAACACGGCGGGCAAATGGAAAGCCACCTATACGGATTATGCCATAAGCACGACTGACGGCGTGCACTGGAGCGAACCCGCCAGCCCCGATGCGAATTGCAAACACAATAAGGGCTTCCGTTCGCCTTACGGCATCAACCGTTGGTACACGTTCTACGGAAAAGTGACATCGTATAGTGAAGACGGCGTGCACTGGACCACCACGCGTGCTACCGACGAACAAATTGCCGCTTCCGCGGCGCGTTGCCCCGGTCAACTCACCGAAAGCTCCGGCTACCAAAGCCCCGACGGTGTGGTGCACAACCTCATCCGCAGTGAGGCGGGGTATGTGTGGCAAAACGAAAGCTACGACAACGGCGAAACGTGGACGGAATTCTATCCCACCAACTTCACGTCGGCATCCACGATGTTCAAGTGCCTGTATTTGCCCGATGGCCGTATCGCGTGGATCGGCTCGCCTTACTACGACATTCGTTGGCCTCTCACGCTGTACGTGTCGGAAGACGGATACAATTTCAACAAAGGCTACCTGTTGTGCGACGACGTGTACCAAATGCAGCAAGACGGATGGGCCAAAGGCGGGCAGATCGCCTATCCGCACATCACGCTTGTGGACGACTATTTGTACGTGTTCTATTCCAAGCAAAAAGAAGTTACCGAAATTCTGCGCGTAAAATTGTCCGATTTATAAGACGAAAAACCCGCCTCGCATTGTCAACCGACAATGCGGGGCGGTTTTCATGAACCAAGTGTTCCTGTTAATTTTGCTTTCTCACCACACCGTATTCATCGTCCAACCGAAAATACGGGCAGGTGTCCTTGTGACTGTAAAAGCGGTACAAGTCGTCCTCGTCCAGGTTCACCAAGCATTCGTACTCGTCAAAATCTTCGTTGTAGGTGTAATAAACACACTCGTCACACAAGCTCACGGTCAGCCCTCACAATTCCGGTGGTATGGTCGGCGCCGCAGGCAAGCGGTGTGGGGAAGGCAAGCGCCTGCAAGTCGGTTGCACGGCATTCCAATTCCCACAACGTTTGTATGGCACCGTCCAGTTTTGCGATTTGTGATGCCCGATGAACAACGGGCACGGTGGGTTTCGCCGCCGCCAGCAATTCTTTTCCGCGGCTGTTGGCAGCCAAAACGCGTATGTACGGCACGGGCGTAAAGGGCGCCCGTTTCGGCACACCCAAAAACGCACTCCAAATCAGGCGGCGCACCCGCGTGAGGGGATAGCGTTTGGTTTTGATGGCTTCTTCAAGCGAGGGAAGATCGGTAGCGGTGCGAATGGCATTGTATACTCGATTTTCCAACCCTTCCGAAACCCCCGGAAGGGCGGCAATGTCCGCCGGGGATAAGGTGCGCAAGCGTGCCAAAACCGCACGTTCCAACCGTTCTGGCAGCGCGGGAAGAGCCCCTCTTTGTGCCGCATCCGACACCGCGTTGACACAGGCGGACGGCATAAAGGGAAACGCAGCCACCGTGCGGTCGCTTTTCATAAGGGAACGCAAATAGGTAGCCGAAGCGATGTTCCCAAGCGGCACCTCGCTGTCGTGTTCCACCTTGTACCGTGCGATGGTAAACGGGCGAATGGGGGAGGAAAGGCGGCGAAGCGCCTTGAGATATTCGATGCCGAGCGTGTTGTTTGGGGTGGTGAGCAATTTTCCACACGCATCCCCCGCAATTTCGGCCAACGCTTTTTGTTGTGCCTCGGGAAAACTGATACCCGTGTCCATAAAATATTTCATCAAGGTATGAAATCGCGGTGTTTCCATCACGGTGACGGCCTTTTCAAGGGGCGCCAATATTCCCGTTTCGGAACCAAAACTGATACAGTCCACACAACCGAGGGCTTCCAGTATGGATACCGCGCCGAACGCAAATTTTTCCGCCGAGGATAAGGCCCACGGCAACGGCAGTTCCACCACCAAATCGGCACCGCCTGCCAGTGCGGCACGGGCGCGGTCGAATTTGGTCATCACCGCCACTTCGCCCCGTTGCACAAAACTGCCGCTCATCACCGCGACAACGTGGGTGGCCTCACAACCACCGTCAAGTTCACGGGTCTTTTCAATGTGATAGGCATGGCCGTTGTGAAACGGATTATATTCCGCTACGATGCCGGCAACGCGCATAAAAAGCCGCCTCCCATCAAAAAAAGTGAAAAAACAGTTGAAAAATTTGACAATTCATACTATTATTAGTATATATTGTTTACGCGATAAAATCAATGGGGTAAGGAGAAAGAATCGGTTATGAAAATTTTGGTTATCAACGCAGGTAGTTCGTCCCTCAAATATCAACTCATCGATATGAACGGCGAAGTGACCATTGCCAAAGGTTTGTGCGAACGCATTGGTATTGACGGCAAATTCACCCATAAGGTGGATGGAAAAGAGTTTAAAAAAGACGTCGATATGCCCGACCATACCGCCGCTTTTGCGCAAGTAAAAGAAGCCCTCACCGAAGGTGAAGGGAAAGTCATCAACGATTTGTCCGAGGTCACGGCCGTGGGTCACCGCGCGGTGCAAGGCGGCACGGCGTTTGCCAAATCGGTCCGCATTACCGATGAAGTGATCGGCAAAATTAAAGAATACCAAGCGTTGGCACCTCTTCATAACCCCGCTACCATTAAGGGTATCGAAGCTTCGGTGGCCACCTTTGGTCCCGATGTGCCGCAAGTGGCCGTGTTTGATACTGCGTTCCACCAAACCATGCCCGAAGTGGCGTATTTGTGGGGCATCCCGTACGAAATGTACGAAAAATACGGCATTCGCCGTTATGGTTTCCACGGTACGTCCCACCGTTTTGTCAGCGCTCGTTGCTGTGAATTGCTTGGCAAACCTGACGGGAAAGGCACCCGCATCATCACTTGCCACCTCGGTAACGGCTCATCCATTGCCGCCATCAAAGACGGCAAGGTCATCGATACCACGATGGGTCTTACCCCGCTTGACGGTTTCTTGATGGGCACCCGTTGCGGTGTATTGGATCCCTCGGCGGTTACCTTTATTATGGAAAAAGAGGGTCTCACTCCTCAACAAATGGACGATTTGATGAACAAAAAGTCCGGTATGCTCGGTGTTTCCGGCGTGTCCAGTGACGACCGTGACATTGCCGCCGCCATTGAAGAAGGCAACCCCCGCGCCAAACTCGCGTGGGATATGCGTACGTATCAGATCATTAAGTATATCGGCGGTTATGTAGCGGCTCTCGGTGGACTGGATGCGATTGTGTTCACCGCCGGTATCGGTGAAAACCAAAAACTTCTCCGTGCGGAGATTTTGGAAAAACTGGCTTATCTCGGTGTGAAAGTGGACTATGCCGCCAACGATGTGCGCGGTGTGGAAACCGAGATCACCACGCCCGATTCGGCCGTGCGCGGCTTCATCATCCCCACCAACGAGGAATTGGTCATCGCGCGCGATACGATGAATTTGGTGTAATCAAAGGATAACCGAAAAAACGCCCTACGGGCGACGGGGGGTTTGGTTATAGTAAAGCGGCACTTCCCGTTTTGGGGAGTGCCGCCTGTTTTTTACTCGCCGTGTTCGAGTATGTGTTCGCGTTTGCGGAAAAAAAGCGAAATGCACCACACGCCTGCAAGCGCCACCAAGGTGTATACCACACGGCTTATGGGGCCGTCTTGTCCGCCGCCAATCCAGGCCACAAGGTCAAATTGGAACAAACCGATACTGCCCCAATTGAGCGCCCCGACGACCACGAGCAACAAAGCCAATCTGTCGAGCATAGTGTTTCCTCCTTGCTTAAAAAATGGGTATTGATGCGCAACCATAGTATGTGCACTTGTGAAACCGTTATGCGCGATGAAAATATTTACAAATCTTTCATACACTATTTTAAAAATAAAGTATCATCATAATAGAGGTGAGTAAGAGCGTATGTTCGGCTACGTTAAAGTGTATCAACCGGAACTGAAAATGGGGGAATTCGAGCACTATCGCGGTGTCTACTGTGCGCTCTGCCGCCGTTTGGGAAAACGCTACGGCTTGTTTGCCCAATGGTCGCTCAGTTACGATTTCACGTTTTTGGCGCTGCTCCGTCTGGCACTTTCGGATACGTGTGCGGGCTTTCAAAAAAAACGTTGCCCCTACAATCCCTTCAAAAAACGAACCTGCTGTTGCGATACGGAACAGTTGAATGCCGCGGCCGATGCGGCGGTATTGCTTACGTACCACAAACTGCGCGATACCGTTGCCGATGGCGGTTTTATCAAACGTATGGGCGCTCGGTTGTTGCTCCCTTTTGCCGCAAACGATCGCCGCCGTTGCCGCAAACGTCATCCCGAGTGGGACGAAGCGGTGGCCGCCTGTATGCAAAAACAAACGCGCATTGAAAGGGAGGCGGTTGCCTCGGTGGATGCGGCCGCCGAACCCACAGCCGAACTGTTGTCCTTTTTGTTCACGCTGGATGTGAGGGATGAACGGCAACGCCGTGTGTTGGAACGGCTGGGATACTGTATGGGGCGTTGGATTTATTTGATCGACGCGGCCGACGATTGGGAAAAAGACCGCAAAAGCGGCAACTATAACCCCTTCTTACTTTCGGCCGATGCCGACGATGCGGCGACGTTGCATCGGAGGGCGGAAGCCTCCCTCAACGGCTCGCTGGCCGAATGTAAGGCGGCTTACGAACTGTTGGATATTCGCCGTTTTGACGGCATTTTACGCAATGTGTTGGACTTTGGTATGCCGGCAGTCTGGACAAGAGTGAAAAAAGGAGAGAAATCACGTGAACAATCCGTATGAAATATTGGGTATTCGGCCGGATGCAACCGACGATGAGGTGAAAAATGCCTACCGTGAACTGGCCAAAAAATACCACCCCGACAACTATTCCGACAATCCGCTTTCCGACCTTGCGGAAGAAAAAATGCAAGAGATCAACGAAGCATACGACGCCATCATCCGTATGCGCCGCGGCGGGGAGAAAAAAGAGAATACGCACAACCAAGCGTCGGGCGGCGGCCGCTATGCCGATATCCGAAACCTTATTCGCCTCGGTCGAGTGATCGATGCCGAAACCTTGCTGGACGGTGTACCCGCCCCCGCGCGTGATGCGGAATGGTATTTTTTGAAAGGCAGTGTGCTTTATAAAAAGGGTTGGCTGGATGACGCGCACAACCATTTTGCCACCGCCACCCGTATGGAACCGCAAAACCCCGAATACCGTGCAGCTTTTAACCGTATGGAACAACAACGCCGCACCGGTGGTTACCATACCGCACCGGTCGGGGGCGGTTGTAACGCGTGCGATATGTGTCAAGGCCTGATTTGTGCCGACTGCTGTTGCGAATGTATGGGCGGCGACTTGATTCGTTGTTGTTGAGGTGGTCTGTTTGAAACCGTCATCCCGAATGGCACTATGCGGTGTTATGGGTGCGCTTGCCGTTGTGTGCTTGTTGCTTACCGTTTTTCCGTTTGCTACGTATGCGCTTCCGGCGCTGGCATCTGTTTTTCTGTTTCCTGTGGTCATCGAATGCGGCCGCCGCTACGGCATACTGGTGTATGCGGCAACGGCGGTCTTGGCGCTTTTGTTGGCGCCCGATTTAGAAGCCAAAATATTGTACGTTGCTTTTTTCGGGTACTATCCCGTTCTCAAATCGGCGGCTGAAGCGTTCAGAAAAGTGGGGGAATGGGCACTCAAACTCGGCACGTTTAACGCGGCGGTCTTGGTTGCCTATTTCCTGTTAACAAGACTGGGATTGTCACTTTCGGAATTTGCACTGGGCAGTTTGCCCCTTGCCGCGGCAGTAGGCGTGTTTTGGGCAATCGGCAACGTTGTTTTTGTGTTGTATGATATCGCGCTTACACGGGCGCTTACGCTGTATTTTGTGCGCTTTCAACCGCTGTTGCACCGCTTGTTTCGGTAATTTTGCAAGAAACAAATTGAAACTTGCATTTTTTGGGGAAAAGCGGTAAAATATGGGAAAGGGGTGAGGCGTTGTGAAAACCAATTTAACGGCACATATCACACAATTGATGCCCGGATTTTCCAAAGGGCAACGGCGCATTGCCAATTACATTTTGGAACATTATGACGAAGCCGCCTATATGACCGCCAATTGTTTGGGACAAACGGTGGGGGTCAGTGAATCCACGGTGGTGCGTTTTGCGGCCGAATTGGGTTTTGAAGGATATCCCGAATTGCAGCGTGCGGTGCAGGAACTGGTGCGCAGCAAACTCACCAGCGTGCAGCGTGTCGAAGTTACCCGCGCCCGTATGACTGACGAGGAAGTGTTGGACCGCGTGATGGCCTACGATATGGCCAACATTCGTAAAACGTTGGAAGAACTCCCCAAAGAAACGTTTGATGAAGCGGTTCAAAATTTGGTAAACGCCCGTCGCGTGTACGTGTTCGGTGCGGGCAGCTGCCGTGCGTTGGCGAACTTTTTTGCCTACTACCTTAAGTTATTGTTGCCAAACATTTGCCTTATCAGCACTTCCAGCGAAACCGAAATTCTGGAAGAAATGATTCATATTTGTGACGAGGATGCGCTGATCGTGCTCAGTTTCCCGCGCTATTCCAGCAAAACCGTCAAAGCCGCGCACTTTGCGCATTCGCGTAACGCAAAAGTGATCGCCATTACCGATGGGTTGCTTTCTCCTTTGGCCGCACTGTCTACCTGTTTGCTGTCCGCACACAGCGATATGGCCACCATTGTCGATTCCTTGGTGGCACCGATGAGCATTATCAATGCGTTGCTCGTGGCCATTTCTCTGAAACGAATGGACGAAAACCGTGCAACGTTGACCGAGTTGGAAAACTTGTGGGATTCCTACCACGTCTTCCAACCTTCTTTGGATGACCATGGCTGATGTAATTATTGTGGGCGGCGGTGCCGCCGGATTGATGGCTGCGGGTCGCGCGGCGCGCCGTGGCTATGCGGTGACGGTGGTAGAACGCAACGAGCGTCCCGCTCGAAAAGTGATGATAACGGGAAAAGGGCGATGCAACGTCACCAATAACTGCTCGGTGCAAGAGTGCGTGGCGCAAGTTCTCACCAACGGTCGCTTTTTATACAGTGCGTTTTCCGCCTTTTCTCCGCAAGATACGATGGCCTTTTTTGAAGAGCAAGGGGTCCCGCTGAAAACCGAGCGCGGTAACCGTGTATTTCCGTGTTCCGACAAAGCGGTGGATATTGTGGACGCTTTGGTGCACTATGCCAAAAGCGGCGGTGTTAAATTCCGCACAGGCCGTGTCACATCATTGTGTATTGAAGATGGGGTGTGCACGGGTGTGATGCTCGAAAGCGGCGAAACACTCAGCGCTTTTGCCGTGGTGGTCTGCACGGGCGGTTGTTCCTATCCGGGTACGGGCTCCACGGGTGACGGGTATGTTCTCGCCAAACAAGCGGGGCACACCGTGATACCGCCTCGTCCCTCACTGGTGCCCCTCACCGTTTGTGAGGATTGGTGCCCCGATTTGCAGGGCCTTTCTCTCAAAAACAGCGCCCTTTCCGTGGTGGATACGGAAACGGGCAAAACGATATACCGCGATTTCGGTGAGATGCTCTTTACCCACTATGGTGTTTCGGGGCCGATGATCTTGTCGGCTTCCGCGCATATGCGTGAGCCTGAAAACGGCCGCTACCGTTTGGAGATCGACGTAAAACCCGCTCTTTCCCCCGAACAGGTGGACGCGCGTCTTGTGCGCGAGTTTGAGGGGCAAAAAAACACCTGCGTCGGCAATGCGTTGTCGGCGGTGTTGCCCCGCTCGCTCATTCCCGTTATGTTGCGGTTGGCGGAGTTGCCCGGGGAGCGCAAATGTCATTCCGTGTCCAAAGAACAGCGCCGCCGTTTGGGTGCGCTTCTCAAACGGTTGCCGCTTACGGTGTCGGGCTTTCGTCCTCTTTCAGAAGCCATTGTCACCGCGGGCGGTGTGAGTGTGCGTGAGATTTCCGCCTCTACCATGGAATCCAAATTGGTAAGCGGATTGTATTTTGCCGGCGAAGTACTGGACGTGGACGCCTACACCGGTGGTTTTAATTTGCAAATTGCATTTTCTACCGGTACGTTAGCAGGACAAACGATATAGGGCGAGGTAACGAAGTCGAACTTGCCTCAATAGGGATCGCTTCGGCGTTGCTCGCCCCATTTGTATAAGGAGATGTTTCATCATGACAAAAAAACCGATCGCCATTGCCATTGATGGCCCTTCCGGTGCGGGGAAAAGCACCATCGCCCGTTTGCTGGCCAATGAATTCGGGTGTATGTACGTGGATACGGGTGCACTTTACCGCACGGTCGGATATGCCGCACTTCAGCGCGGAGTAGAAGTGTCGGACCTTACCGCCGTGGAGACGATGTTGCGCGAAATCACGGTAGAGTTGCGCCACGAAAACGGCGTGCAACAAGTGTGGCTTAATGGCGAGAACGTGAACGACCGTATCCGTACACCGGAAGTGTCAATGGCGGCCTCGTCTTTCTCTGCCTTGCCCGTTGTCCGGCAATATCTGCTGAATTTGCAACAAGATACCGCGCGCAAACAAAGTGTGATTATGGATGGTCGCGATATCGGGACGGTGGTTTTGCCGTTTGCCAACGTCAAGATTTTTCTTACCGCTTCGGCGGAAGAACGCGCAAAGCGCCGCTTGTTGGAATTGCAAGAAAAAGGGGTGGATACCACCTTTGAAGAGGTGCTGCGCGATATGAAAGAACGCGACTACAACGATTCCCACCGTGCGGCGGCACCCTTAAAAGCGGCCGACGATGCCATTTTGGTCAATACCAGCGCTTACACGTTGGAGCAATCGGTGGCTCTTATGAAAGAAACGATTTTAAAAGCCTTGAAAGGATAATCGCGTTATGTGGTTGGGGAAAACCCTTATTTTTCTGCTTGGACCGCTCGTGCGCGCGCTGATGCGTGTGGAGTTAAGAGGAAAAGAGAACATCCCGCTTACAAAGGGCGAACCGCCGCTGGTGCTTTGTTGCAATCACCTGTCGATGTGGGACCCTGTTTTGTTGGTGGTTTCGTTTCCGCGCCCGATTCACTTTATGGCAAAAGCGGAATTGTTTAAATGCAAGCCTCTCGGTTGGCTCATCGGGAAGCAATTCGGCGCCTTTCCCGTTCACCGCGGCAAAGGCGATACCGGCGCGCTTGATTACGGCAAACAACTCGTAAACGATGGGAAAATTATGGGAATTTTCCCGGAGGGTACTCGTTCGAAAGACGGACGCCCCGGCCGTGCAAAATCGGGTGCGGCGTTTATCGTGGCAGGTGCGGGGGCGCACGTGTTGCCCGTTGCCGTGGTGCCAAGCGGCAAAAAACCGCGTTTGTTCCGCAAAACGGTGATTGCGGTGGGTAAACCGCTTTCGCCCGAAGAGTTGCACCTTGCCGGCGGCGAACGCCCCGATATCCGCTACGGGTCGCGCGCCATTATGGGTGCGATTACCCAATTGATGGAGGATGTGCGATGAAACCGACGATCACGGTAGCAAAATCCGCCGGATTTTGTTTTGGTGTCCGCCGTGCGGTGGAAGCCGTGGAGAAACTGCTCGACGAAAACAAATGCGTGTGTACGCTCGGTCCTATCATCCACAACCCGCAAATGGTGGAAAAACTGGCCACGCGCGGTGTAGTGATTGCCGAAACGCCCGAAACCGTGCCACAAGGTCATACGCTTGTGATTCGGTCGCACGGGGTAGCGCAAAGCGTGTACGATACGCTGTGGCAACACGGCGTGGATTGTTACGATGCGACCTGTCCGTTTGTTGCCAAAATTCATCGGTTGGCGGCAGAACATTCGGCTCGCGGTGCTGTGGTGATGATTGCGGGGGATGCCAAACATCCGGAAGTAATGGGCATCCGCGGCCATTGTGTAGGGAAATCGTACGTCTTTTCAAACGAGGAAGAATTGCGTGCCATTATCGAAAGCGGCGTTCCGCATCGGGATGATCCGGTGGTTTTGGTATCTCAAACAACTTTTCATTCAAAAACTTGGGAAAATTGCGAAAAAATCTCAAAAAAACACTATACAAATCTTCAAATCTTTGATACAATATGCAATGCGACTGCCGAGCGGCAACGGGAGGCAGACGTACTGTCACAGCAAAGCGATGTGATGGTGATTGTCGGCGGACGTCAAAGTTCCAATACCGCAAAACTGCGGGATGTTTGTGAGCAACACTGCCCCACGATTTTAATCGAAACGGCGGCAGAACTCACGGCAGCATCCTTCGCGGGCGCACGCAACATCGGTGTGACCGCCGGGGCATCGACTCCTGCCGATATTATAAAGGAGGTACTTGAAACCATGTCCGAGATCATCAACAACAGCGAAGTCCAAGAACCCGCGGTGGAGACCGCTCCTGTCAAATCCTTTGACGAAATGAGTTTTGAAGAGGCGCTGGAAGCGTCGCTTCAAAGTTTAACTACAGATGAAAGAGTGCGCGGTATCGTTGTGGCCATTGCCCCGAACGAAGTGCAGGTCGAAGTAGTCGGCCGCAAACAAACCGGTTACATTCCGGCCGACGAATTGTCCGCTGCCGGCACCGACCCGTCCGAACTCGTGAAGATCGGCGACGAGCTCGAGTTGCTCATTATGCGCACGAATGATCAAGAAGGCACCATCATGCTTTCCAAAAAACGTGTGGATGCCCAAAAAGGTTGGGACACCGTGGTGGCGGCTTGTGAAAGCGGCGAAATTTTGGAAGGTGTCGTTACCGATGTTATCAAAGGCGGCGTGTTGGTGGTGTCCAACGGCGTGAAAGTCTTCGTGCCCGCTTCGCTCGCTTCGGTCGGCCGTATGGAAGACCTTAGCCCGCTTCTCAAACAACCCGTGCGCTTCAAGGTGATTGAAGTGAACCAATCTCGCCGCCGCGCGGTGGGTGACATTCGCGTCATCGCCCGTGAAGAGCGCAAAGAGAAAGAAGCCGCTTTCTTCGCACAAGCCGAAGTCGGCCAAAAATACACCGGTATCGTCAAATCCCTCACCTCCTACGGCGCGTTTGTCGACTTGGGTGGTGTAGACGGTATGGTCCACATTTCCGAACTCTCTTGGAAACACATCAAACATCCTTCCGCGGTCGTCAACGTGGGTGACACGGTGGAAGTATATATCCGCGACCTCGATGTTGAAAAGAGAAAGATTTCTTTGGGCTACCGCCGTGCGGAAGACAATCCGTTTGAGATCTTCAAAGCCAACTACCACGTGGGTGACGTTGTTACCGCTAAGATCGTGGGTATGACCACGTTTGGTGCGTTTGCTCAAATTATTGACGGTGTGGACGGCCTTATTCACATTTCGCAAATTGCCGATCGCCGGATTGATAAGCCGCAAGACGCGTTGAAAGTCGGCGAAGAAGTGCAAGTGAAGATTACCGCCGTGGACGAAGAGGCCAAACGCATCAGTTTGTCCATCCGTGCATTGCTCGAAAAAGAAGCACCTGCCGAAGACGTTGCCGAAGTTCCCGCCGAGGAAACGGTTGAAGCCCCTGCTGAAGAAGCGTAAGAAAAACGAAAGGAAACGGAATGTTCAGGCACTCCGTTTCCTTTTTTGGTAAAGGAGATGTTGGTATGATTGCTCTTGCGTGTGACCATTCTGCTTTGGAAATGAAACAGGAAATCAAATCGTTGCTGGACGAACTGGGCGAAACCTACCGCGATTTCGGTACCGATACGCGTGAAAGTTGTGACTATCCCGTGTTTGGCGCGCGTGCGGCCAAAGCCGTTGCGAGCGGCGAATGCGAAAAAGGCATCGTCATTTGCGGAACGGGCATCGGTATCGGTATAGCGGCCAACAAGGTAAAAGGCATTCGTTGCGCCCTTTGTAACGAACCGTATTCGGCCGAACTCACCCGCCGTCACAACGATGCCAATATGTTGGCACTCGGCGCGCGTGTGATTGGGCCGGAACTTGCCAAAACCATTGTCAAAACTTTTCTTACCACTCCGTTTGAAGGTGGGCGCCATCAACGTCGTCTTGACTTGATTGCCGCCATTGAAGAAGGGAAGGATATCTAAATGCATATCCTCGAACAAACCGCCGCGGCTTTGCGCCGCAACAACATGGATGCGTATTGCGTAGATACCAAAGACGAAGCGATAGCGTTGCTGAAAACGTTGCTCAAAACCGGCGATACGGTGGGTGTTGGCGGTTCGCGCACGCTTGACGAACTTGGTGTTATTGACCTGCTGCGCAGCGGTGAATACCGCTTCATCGACCGATACGAACAAGGCCTCACAGCGGACCAATTGCGTGAAAAATACATCGCAGCCTTGGGGGCGGACGTGTTTTTGTGCTCCTCCAACGCGGTGACGCAAAACGGAGAACTGTATAACGTGGACGGTCTTTCCAACCGTGTTGCCGCGCTGTGTTACGGCCCGCGTTCGGTCATTTTGCTTGTCGGCAAAAACAAAATCGTGCCCGATCTGAAAGCCGCCGAACGGCGTGTAAAAACCGTTGCTGCCCCTCTTAACGCACAACGGTTGCATTGCGATACCTATTGCCGCACACAAAACGTGTGTATGCAACCCGACGGCGAGCATTGTACCGACGGATGCCATTCCGACGGCCGTATTTGCTGCACGTATGTGATCATGGGGCACCAGCGTATTCCCGGCCGCATTAAGGTTGTTTTGGTGAATGAGGACCTCGGTTTTTAAAAATTTTTTGATTGGAAAAAAGCGTGTTGTTTAAAGACTCTGCGGTGCGTACATACTATATATTGTGGATATTGCAAAAACAAATAAGAAAATGTTTGATTTTTTTAAAAAGTATGCTATACTATACTGTAGGTATGTGTGAGGGCGTTCTTAACTTAAACGCAGGGAGTGGACTTTGTGGATAAATACGTGATTTGCGGCGAAAAACCGTTGCACGGAACGGTGGATATCAGCGGTGCCAAAAACGCAGTCGTGGCCATTTTGCCTGCTACGGTATTGGCAAACGGTATCTGCCGTATTGAAAATATGCCCAATATTGCCGATGTATCCACCGCGCTGGAGATTTTGGATGCTCTCGGCGCCAACATCCGCCGCATTGACCGTCACACGGTGGAAATTGATTCCTCCACCATCGTTACCCAAACCGTACCGCACGATTTGGCCAAAAAAATGCGTGCGTCGTATTATTTTATCGGTGCGCTTCTCGGCCGTTACGGCCGCGCCCGTGTCCCGATGCCGGGCGGTTGCAACTTCGGTGTCCGCCCCATCGACCAACACTTAAAAGGGTTCGCCTCGTTGGGGGCACAAGTGTCCCCGATGAAAGACGGTATGATTGAAGCCAATGCCGAACAAATGGTGGGCAACTCGGTGTATTTGGATATGGCTTCTGTCGGCGCCACCGTCAACATTATGTTGGCAGCCGTGTGCGCCGAGGGGATGACGGTGATTGAAAACGCCGCCAAGGAGCCCCATATTGTTGACCTTGCGAACTTCTTAAACACGATGGGTGCCGATATTCGTGGTGCCGGCACGGACGTGATTAAAATTCGCGGGGTGTCGCGTTTGTACGGCGCCACCTATTCCATTATCCCTGATCAAATTGAAGCGGGAACGTATATGGCCGCCGCCGTTGCCACGCACGGCGATATTACGGTGCGCAATGTTATCCCGAAGCACTTGGAGTCCATAACGGCTAAGTTGCAGGAGATGGGCGCACAGGTGGAGGAGTTTGACGAGGAGATTCGCGTTTCCTGTCCCGATGCTACCCGTCATTGCAACGTAAAAACGATGCCGCATCCCGGTTTCCCCACCGATATGCAACCACAAATTGCCGTGTTGCTTTCGATGGCGGAGGGGACAAGCATCATCAACGAAAGCGTGTGGGATAACCGTTTCCGCTATGTGGATGAACTTCGCCGTATGGGTGCAGAGATCCAAGTGGACGGCAAATTGGCTGTGGTGCAAGGCGTCCCGCAACTGATGGCTGCCCCCGTAAAAGCGATGGATCTGCGCGCGGGTGCCGCGATGGTGCTGGCTGCGTTGGCTGCCAAAGGCACCACCGAAATTGAAGATATTCAATACATTGAACGCGGATATGAAGACATTGTCGAAAAACTTCGCGGTTTGGGTGCCGATATCCGTCGTGTGACGGAAGTGGAACCCATTGCCAAACAAGCATAAACGAGTTAAAAAGGCACACAACCGTGTGCCTTTTTTGTGGGAAAGGGGAGAAAACGATGGCGCGCTTTTGCCCGTTATTCAGTGGCAGCAGCGGCAATTGCCTGTATGTGGGCGATGCCGAAAGCGGCATTTTGGTAGACGTTGGCGTCAGTGCTCGTCGCGTGGAAACGGCCTTATCACAGCGGGGTATTTCTCCCTCGGCCGTGCGTGCTATCCTCGTCACACACGAACATAGTGACCATACGGCAGGGTTGCGTGTGCTTCAAAAAAAGTATCACATCCCCGTGTATGCCTCTCGCGGGACGTTGGAAGCGCTTGCAGAAAACGGTGCACTTGCTGAGGAAAATAAGTGTCACCCCGTCAATGAGGCGACAGTTGATGACTTTGAAATCACGGCTTTTCCCACTTCGCACGATTGCCGGGAAAGCAACGGTTTTCGCATAGCGTTACGCGATGGGCGCACCGTCGGAATTGCAACCGACTTGGGCTGTGTGACCGATGCGGTGCGGGAAGCCTTGTACGGGTGTGATTTGGTACACATCGAATCCAATCACGACGTGCGGATGCTTGAAAACGGGCCTTACCCGTATATTCTTAAACGCCGTATCTTGTCCGAACGCGGCCATCTTTCCAACGAAGCGTGCGCGGCGGAATTGCTTGCCTTGTTGGAAAGGGGAACCACACGCGTGGTGCTGGGGCATTTAAGCCGCGAAAACAATCTGCCGGCGTTGGCGCACGCGACGGCGCTATCGGTGCTGCAGGCGCAAGGCGCGGTGGAAAACCGCGATTTCACCTTGCACGTAGCACCGCCCGAAAACACCGCACCACCGCTTATTTTTTAGGGAGAACTGTTATGCTTACCGTTACGATTGCCTGTGTGGGCCGCTTAAAAGAAGAGTATTGGCGTGCTGCCTGTGCCGAATACATCAAGCGATTATCCCCGTTTTGCAAATTAAACGTGGTGGAAGTGGAAGAAGAACGGTTGCCGAGCGAACCTTCTGAAGCACAGATAACCGCCGCTTTGCAAGCGGAAGGGCATCGCTTGTTGTCCCGCATTCCCGCCGGTGCATCGCTTATTGCGTTGTGTATTGAGGGGCAGGAAATGACCTCGCCTGACCTGGCAAAACAACTTTCCAAATGGACGGTGGAGGGTGTCAGCCACGTGGCCTTTGTTATTGGCAGTTCGTGCGGCTTGTCTGATCTGGTGAAGCAGTCGGCGCGGTTGCGTTTGTCGATGTCTCCGATGACCTTTCCGCATCAATTGGCGCGTGTGATGGTGCTTGAACAATTCTACCGCACGATGCAGATTAACAATGGTTCCAAATATCACAAATAATTTGCCCGCCGTTCACATCTTATTCATTTCCCTTTGATATACTGATAATAAGGTAATGAGAGCAATCCACATCGTAAGGAGATGATACCCGATGAATGTTGCGTATTTTTTAATTCCCAAAAGTCAAGTCGGTTGTATTTGTGACGACAATACCGTTCGTCAAGGCCTTGAAAAGATAAAACGAAGCGGTTACTCCGCACTACCCGTGGTCACCCGTGAAAACCGCTACGTCGGTTCGGTCAGCGAAGGCGATTTTTTGTGGCATCTCGTGCAAGATGACCCGTATCGAAACGAGGAAATCAAACCTATCTCCATTCGCAAAACCGAAGACGCTCTTGTGCGCGACGTGTTACGTATTGACCGCAACCCGCCCGTGCGCATCACCGCCACCATCGACCAATTGGTGGAACGGGCGATGAACCAAAATTTCATTCCCGTTATTGACGATCTGGGTTCGTTTATCGGCATTGTCACCCGTCGGGATATCATTCGCCACTTTTATGAAAAAGACGGTTCCCGTCTTCCCAAACCCGAATATGCCTAAAAAAGACGCGGTATTCGAGCGAATACCGCATCTTTTGTGTATCAGTCCGTTAATTTTTGTCCGCAGTTACTGCAGAAAGCTTGTTCGGGTGCGGCCATACTGCCGCAGGAGGGGCAAGACGTGTCCACCGGAACTTCGCTGACCGCATCGGGTTCGGTGTTGAGCAGGGCACGCAAACCGGGAATGAAGTCCATCTGGGTATCGCCGGCATCTTCACCCGATAAACGGCGGTTGATGGCCATCACGTTTTTCACCAGCAAAATGAGCAGCATCATCAGTTCAAAACCGAGGCGCACCGCAATGGGACCGAAGATCATGGTTAACAACCCTTGCAGTGCGTTGCTGTGCCCCAAATAATTTTTGGTGAACAAGGTAAAAAACCCATCCAGTATCACAAACAAGGTGCTGAGAATGTATAAAAATCGAAGTACGGCTTCTACGACAAGACTTTTAAATTTAAAAAGATCGTGAATCCATTTGCCGAACTTAGGCAATCCGGCGCGCTTGCTGCTGGGCAAAACAAAAACAAAGATGAGCACCGTGCCGGTCACGGCAAGTAACGCAGACAAAATCGTGATAAGAGTAGACATAAAACGCCTCCTTGTATGCTGTGTACCCTCCCATTGTACTAAATTTTATGCGCAAAATCAAGAAAAATATCAAGAGCATTGAAAACGGCGAAAAAATCCGCTATAATAATGAAGAACATACAGGGAATACTGGTAGGGCGATTCGATTGTCTAACCTTGCGGATCCTCACAAGGCGTTCACCCTGCCAAAACAAACGCAAAGCCGCACCGATACAAGCGGCGTGCGAAA
Source organism: Acutalibacteraceae bacterium (assembly GCA_045603285.1). Taxonomy (GTDB): domain Bacteria; phylum Bacillota; class Clostridia; order Oscillospirales; family Acutalibacteraceae; genus RGIG3009. Next base: position 19,137 of record JAZULW010000033.1, read on the forward strand.
CCGTGATGGGATTCGATAAAGGAGAATACCGATGTTTGATGCGTTGAAAGTGAAAAACGAGTGTGTGGCGTGGATTCGCCGTTTCTTTGAGGAAAATGGCCCCGACTGTAATGCCGTGGTCGGCATTTCGGGCGGAAAAGACAGTTCCATCGTGGCGGCACTGTGTGTTGAAGCGTTGGGAAAAGATCGTGTCATCGGCGTGCTGATGCCGTGTGGCGTGCAACACGATATCGATATGGCGGAATTGTTGGTGCGCCATTTGGATATCCGCCATTATACCGTCAATATCCAAGAGGCGATGGACGGGTTGCTTGCCGCTATGCCTCTTTCGTTGTCCGCGCAAGCCAAAACCAATCTTCCGCCGCGTGTGCGTATGGCCACGTTGTATGCCGTTTCGCAAAGCTGCAACGGCCGTGTCGCCAACACGTGTAATCTGTCAGAAGACTGGGTAGGGTATTCCACGCGCTACGGTGATGCTGCGGGCGACTTTAGTCCCTGTTCGCACCTCACGGTGGCGGAAATGAAAGAGATCGGCCGTTTGCTCGGCTTGCCGGACGTGTTGGTGGACAAAGTCCCCATTGACGGATTGTGCGGAAAAACCGACGAGGATAATCTCGGTTTCACCTACGCGGTGCTGGATCGGTATATTCGCACCGGCGAAATTGACGACGAAGCCACCAAGCAACGCATTGACCGTCTGCACCGCCAAAACCAGTTTAAATTGCAGCTGATGCCTTCTTTTAAACCCGAAGAAAAATGAGGATGACTGTATGAGAACCAGCGGTATTTTACTGCCGATTTTTTCCTTGCCGTCCCCACACGGGATCGGCACCTTTGGACAAGAAGCCTATCGATTTGTGGATTTTTTGAAAGCCGCGGGACAACGCTATTGGCAACTGCTCCCCCTCGGTCCCACCAGCTACGGCGACTCGCCGTATCAATCATTTTCCGCCTTTGCGGGAAACCCGTATTTTATTGATCTCGATCTGTTGGTGGGGGACGGCTTGCTCACCAAAGCGGAACTCACCGCGTGTGATTTCGGAGACGATCCGCACGTGATCGACTACGGCAAACTGTACGAAAACCGCTTGCCGCTGTTGCGCCGCGCCTTTGCGCGCTTTGTTCCTGACGAAGGGTACGAAAATTTTTGTCGTGACAACGCGTGGTGGTTGGACGATTACGTGTTGTTCACCGCCCTCAAGCGCGAAAACGGTGACGGCAGTTTGGAAGAATGGGACGATACGCTTCGTCTGCGCGAATCCGCCGCCCTTTGTGCGGCACAGTTGCGCCTGAAACCCGAAACGGATTTCTACCGTTTTGTGCAATACAAATTTTCTTGTCAATGGACCGCGCTTAAACGCTATGCCAACCAAAACGGCGTGTTCATCATCGGCGACTTGCCCATCTACGTCGCGTATGATAGTGCCGACGTATGGGCCGACCCCCGTCAGTTTTTGCTTGACGAGCGTGCGCGCCCCGAATTGGTGGCAGGTGTTCCGCCCGATGCTTTTTCGGAGGACGGGCAGTTGTGGGGAAATCCCCTGTATGATTGGGCGTATATGAAACAAGACGGTTACGCGTGGTGGAAACGTCGGTTGCAATATGCGTTCACGATATACGACGTCATCCGCATTGACCATTTCCGCGCGTTTGAATCGTATTTTGCCATTCCGTACGGCGACAAAACCGCCCAAAACGGCGCATGGATAAAAGGCCCTGATATGGCATTGTTTGACGAATTGCACCGCACGTTTGGAGAAACGCTGCCCATTATCGCGGAAGATCTTGGCTTTCTTACCCCTGCCGTGTATGCACTGCTCGGCAGCACCGGATTCCCCGGTATGAAGGTGCTCCAGTTTGCGTTTTCAGCAGGGGAGGAGAGCAGTTATCTGCCACACCGCCACGTCAAAAACAGCGTGGTGTATACGGGCACGCACGACAACGATACCACCATTGGGTGGGCGGATACCGCCGAAAAAGACGACGTGGCGTTTGCCCGCCGCTATCTCAATGCCAGCGGTCAGGAAGGGTTCAACTGGGCGATGATCCGCGCAGCGCTGATGTCGGTGGCGGATACCGCCATCATTCCGATGTCCGATTTTATCGGCCTGGGCAGTGAAGCGCGCATCAACACCCCCGCCACCCTCGGCGGCAACTGGACATGGCGTATCGCGGGCGGTTGTATCAACGATTGGCTGGCAGGCATCATACACGAACAAACCGCCTTGTACGGTCGCCTCGCCCCTGTTCCCGAAACAACAAAATCAACAAAAACAACACCGCCTTTTTAAAGGCGGTGCCGTTTTATTGCCGCGCTTGGTCAACCAACGTAACCGTGCAGATAATCTTCCATTGTGCCGTGTTGCCTTTATACCGTCCT
>JAZULW010000034.1:0-4218 GCA_045603285.1 Acutalibacteraceae bacterium
ACCTGCTGAGCCACAGTAGCATTTGCATAGGCTATTATAACAAAGCGTTTTCTTTTCGTCAAGTGGAAAATAATTTTTCTTGCAAAAGTTGACAAAATGTGATTTAATGTATGTGTAATATTTTCAATTCGACAAAAGGAGACGTTTCTATGGCTCACGATAAGCGTTTTGCCGAGCATTTAAAGCGTATTCGCAAACAGACGGATTTAACCCAAAAAGATATTGCCGATCTGTTGCATATTGACCGTTCCACCTATGCCTACTACGAAACGGGCAAGACCCACCCCGATTTGGAGATGCTTTCCCGTATGGCGGGCATTTTCCACTTGACGACCGATGAACTCATTGGTTACGTGCCGCCCCACGCGGGTTTGTGCGATGGGAGCGAACCGTTTGAGCAAACCATTGTCAACCGTTTTTCACGCCTCACCAAAGAAGAACAGTTGCTGGTTTTGCAATTCCGTCAACTGCCGGACGAAAAGCGCGAAGCCGTGCTGGAAGATCTGCACCATTTCTTCGATTAAATGAACAAACGGTAAAAAGCACGGAAATATCCGTGCTTTTTTCTTGCTCTATACCGAGAAATGTGGTATGATGAATTGATTATAGTAGATGCGAGGTGCGTATATGGGACTGCTTGCCGCTTTGTTCGGGAATTACAGCGAACGAGAAGTGAAACGTGTGAGACCCCTTTGCGATAAAATTTTGGCATTGGAAGAAACCTACCGCGCGATGACGGAGGAGGAACTGAAAGCCCAAACCGCCAAATTGCGCGATCGGTTAGCCCTTGGCGAAACGCCGGACGATATTTTGCCGGATGCCTTTGCCACCTGCCGCGAAGCGTGTGACCGCGTGTTGGGTATGCGACCCTTCCCCGTGCAGATCATCGGCGGCATCATTTTGCACCAAGGCCGCATCGCCGAAATGAAAACGGGTGAAGGCAAAACCTTGGTGGCCACCCTGCCCGCTTACTTAAACGCGTTGTCGGGCGAGGGTGTGCACACCGTCACCGTCAACGACTATTTGGCGCGCCGCGACAGTGAGTGGATGGGTAAAGTGTATCGCTATTTGGGGCTGACCGTTGGCCTCATCGTGCACGATTTGGACAACGACCAACGCCGCGCCGCCTATGCCGCCGATATCACCTACGGTACCAACAACGAGCTGGGGTTTGACTATCTGCGCGACAATATGGTCATCTACAAAGAACGCAAAGTCCAACGCGCCCACCATTACGCGATTGTGGACGAGGTAGACTCCATTTTGATCGACGAAGCGCGCACCCCCCTCATCATTTCGGGTGCGGGCGATAAATCCACCGATCTGTATACCCGTGCGGACAAATTAGCCGCCACGCTTCGTCCGTTCCGCATCAAGGAAATGGACGCCAAAGAGGAACAGGACACGGTGGACGGCGACTATATCGTGGACGAAAAGGCGCGCACCGCCACCCTCACCCAAAGCGGCGTAAAAAAAGCGGAACAGTTTTTCGGGGTGGACAATTTGATGGACCCCGACAACGTGACCTTGCTTCACCACATCAACCAAGCCATCAAAGCGCGTGGCGTGATGATGCGGGATGTGGATTATGTGGTCAAAGACGGCCAAGTTATCATTGTGGACGAATTTACGGGGCGGTTGATGTTTGGCCGCCGCTACAGTGAGGGATTGCACCAAGCCATTGAGGCAAAAGAGAACGTCAAGGTGGAACGCGAAAGCAAAACGCTGGCCACCATCACCTTCCAAAACTATTTCCGCTTGTATACGAAATTGTCGGGTATGACGGGTACGGCGATGACCGAGGAAGCGGAATTTCAACAAATTTACCGCTTAGACGTGGTGGAGATCCCGACCAACAAACCCGTTGCGCGTGAAGACTGTTCCGACGTGATTTACAAAACCGAACGCGGCAAGTTCAACGCGGTCATCGACCAAATTGCTCTGTGCCACGCACGGCGCCAGCCCGTGCTCGTCGGCACCATTTCCATTGAAAAATCCGAGCAGTTGTCGGCGCTTCTCAAAAAACGCGACATCCCGCACGAAGTGCTCAACGCCAAACACCACGAAAAAGAAGCCGAAATCGTAGCGCAGGCCGGCAAACCGGGTGCCGTCACCATTGCCACCAATATGGCCGGCCGTGGTACGGACATCAAACTGGGCGGCAATGCCGAGTTTATGGCCAAAGCGGAAATGCGCCGTATGGGTCTTGCGGAAGAACTGATTGCGGAATCTACCGCCTTTGGCGAAACAACCGACGAGGAGATCCTTTCGGCACGGCGCACGTTCCAAGAACTGGAAACAAAGTATAAGCAGGCCATCAAACCCGAAGAGGACGAGGTAAAAGCCGCGGGCGGCTTGTTCATTCTCGGCACCGAACGGCACGAATCGCGCCGCATCGACAATCAGTTGCGCGGCCGTGCGGGCCGTCAGGGTGACCCCGGTCAAACGCGATTCTACCTCTCGTTGGAAGACGATCTGATGCGTTTGTTCGGCGGCGAGCGTATTGACCGTATGATGGAAATGCTCGGTGTAGACGAAACAATGCCCATCGAAAACAAAATGCTGTCCGGCGCCATCGAAACGGCGCAACGGCGCGTGGAAGAACGCAATTTCGGCATTCGCCGCAGCGTGTTGCAGTATGACGACGTGATGAATCGCCAACGCGAACTCATTTACGACCAACGCAACAAAGTGTTGGACGGCGAGGACGTGAAAGAATCCATCCTTGGTATGATCCGCGAGTCGGTGGAAGGCAACGTCAACCAATACGCCACCAACGACCTGGACCACACCGAATGGAATCTGGACGGGCTGCGCGAATATTACACGGGATGGTTGCTCACCTCACGCGATCTGCGCTATTCGCCTCAACAACTGGAAGACCTTGACCGCACCGCTTTAGCAGACGAGATCTACGCCCGCGCGCTGGCGGTATACGAAGCGAAAGAAGCCGAATACGGGCACGATTTGATGCGTGAACTGGAACGCGTGGTACTGCTCAAAACGGTGGACCGCTATTGGATGGATCACATTGACAATATGGACGAATTGCGCAAAGGCATCCACCTGCGCGCCTACGGCCAACACGACCCCGTGGTGCTGTACCGAAAAGAGGGCTTTGATATGTTTGACGGGATGATTGCGGCCATCCGCGAGGACACCGCCCGTTTGATGCTCACCGCGCAACTGCGCCGTGAGGAAGGCCCCAAACGCGAAGAGGTGGCCAAGCCCATTGCCACCTCGGGCGACGGCACCGACGCGCCGCGTACCGTGCGCAAAAAAGCGTCTGAGAAGATCGGGCGCAACGATCCCTGCCCCTGCGGCAGCGGGAAAAAGTATAAAAAGTGCTGCGGCCGCAGCGAAGGAGATGCGTAAATTTTGAAACTCGGTATTGTGGGATTGCCCAACGTGGGGAAATCCACTTTGTTTAACGCCATTACCAACGCGGGGGCGCAAAGTGCCAACTACCCGTTTTGCACCATCGACCCCAACGTGGGTGTTGTGTCGGTGCCGGACGAACGGCTTGACAAACTCACCGCGATGTACTCTTCGGCCAAAACCACCCCCGCCGTGATTGAATTTGTGGACATTGCGGGGCTGGTAAAAGGCGCCAGCCGCGGCGAAGGGCTTGGCAACAAGTTCCTTGCCAACATCCGCGAAGTGGATGCTATCGTGCACGTAGTGCGGTGTTTTGAAGACGACGATATCATTCATGTGGAAGGCAGTATCGACCCCGCGCGCGATATGGAAACCATCAACTTGGAACTCATTTTCTCGGATATGGAGATGGTGGAGCGCCGTTTATCCCGCACCACCAAAGCCCTCAAGGGTGATAAGTCGTTGCAGGCCGAGGTGGATTTCTTAAACCGCGTTTACAAAACACTGGAACAAGGCCTCCCCGCCCGTTCGGTGGACTGCACCCCGGAAGAGCAAGTCGTTCTCGACAGCGTGACCTTGCTCACCGCCAAACCCGTCATTTCCGGGGCGAATTTAGGCGAAAATGATTTCGGGGGCGGCAACCCGCACTACCAAAGGGTGGTGCAGGCGGCGGCCGCCGAAAAAGCGGAAGTGCTCCCCATCTGCGCACAGATGGAGGCGGATATCGCCGATATGAGCGGTGAAGAAAAAGAATTGTTTTTGCCGGAACTCGGCCTTACCCATTCGGGTCTTGACCGCCTGATTCAAAAAAGTTATTCGCTGCTCGGCCTGATCTCCTAC
>JAZULW010000035.1:0-1888 GCA_045603285.1 Acutalibacteraceae bacterium
CATATTACAAACAGGCGGTGTTACGATTGCCCACTTTTAACCAGTTGGTCCGCAAAGGAAGAGAAGAACTGGAGAAGAAAGCAAAGGCGCCGGCTCTGCTGAAAGGCTGGAACTCCAAAAAGCGCGTTGCTACCGATCAAAACTCTCCCCAAAAGCGTGGCGTGTGCACTGCGGTCAAAACGTCGACTCCTAAAAAGCCGAACTCCGCATTGCGTAAGGTTGCCCGTGTGCGTTTGTCGAACGGAATTGAGGTTACGTCCTACATTCCCGGCGAAGGCCACAACCTGCAAGAGCACAGCGTCGTGCTGATTCGTGGCGGCCGTGTTAAGGACCTTCCCGGTGTGCGTTACCACATCATCCGCGGAACCCTCGATACGCAAGGCGTTGCGAAGAGAATGCAGGCTCGCTCCAAATACGGTGCGAAGCGTCCCAAGGCAGGAGCTGCCAAATAAGAAACGACATTTCATCAGCGGCTACAAGGTAGCGGCAGATTTATATAATAGTCGGAACACATCCGCTGTTTTGTAACTGCCTCTCCGATGGCCAACGGGAGTATGTCACTTTCGAGTACCTATGATATCATTTCTATGAAGGAGGGAAGTAAAGTGCCGAGAAGAGGTTCTATCGCAAAACGTGATGTTTTGCCCGACCCGCTTTACAATTCCAAATTGGTGACCAGACTCATCAACAACATTATGTATGACGGTAAAAAGGGTGTGGCCCAAAAAATCGTCTACGAAGCATTCGACATCATTCGTGAGAAAGCCGGTAAAGAGCCCCTGGAAGTGTTCGAACAAGCCATGGAAAACATTATGCCCTTGCTCGAAGTGAAAGCCCGCCGTGTCGGTGGTGCTACTTACCAGGTGCCGATCGAGGTTCGCCCCGATCGTCGTCAGACCTTGGGTCTGCGCTGGTTGACCACCTATTCCCGTACGCGTTCCGAGCGTACGATGAAAGAGCGTCTCGCCGGTGAAATCCTCGACGCCTTGAACGGAAACGGCGGCGCCGCTAAGAAGCGCGAAGACACCCACAAAATGGCCGAATCCAACAAGGCTTTCGCCCATTTCCGCTGGTAATCCGTTTGCTGTATCATGGAAAAAGGAGGATGACTTATGGCAAGAGACGTATCTCTGGCAAAAACCAGAAATATCGGTATTATGGCTCACATCGACGCCGGTAAAACGACGACGACCGAGCGTATCCTGTATTATACCGGTGTTAACTACAAAATCGGTGAAACGCACGACGGCGGCGCAACCATGGACTGGATGGCGCAAGAGCAAGAGCGCGGTATCACCATCACCTCCGCTGCCACCACCTGCTACTGGGATAAGCAGGGCACCGCGGACAAGCACCGCATCAACATCTTTGACACCCCCGGCCACGTGGACTTCACCGTTGAGGTGCAACGTTCCCTTCGTGTTCTGGACGGTTCTGTGACGGTTTTGTGTGCTAAGGGCGGTGTTGAGCCCCAGTCTGAAACGGTGTGGCGTCAGGCGGACGAATATCAGGTTCCCCGTATGGCTTATGTGAATAAGATGGACATTATGGGAGCCGACTTCTTCCGCGTTGTGCAAATGATGCGCGACCGCTTGAAGTGTAATGCTGTGCCGATTCAGCTTCCCATCGGTTCCGAAAACCTGTTCAAAGGTATCGTGGATTTGGTGGAAATGAAAGCCGATGTCTACTACGATGACATGGGCAAAGATATGCGCGTGGAAGAAATCCCCGCGGATATGGTGGATATCGCCGCCGAGTATCGTGAAAAACTGTTGGAAGCTGTTGCCGAACAGGATGACGAGTTGATGGAAAAATACTTCAGCGGTGAAGAAATCACCATTGAAGAGATCAAAGCCGTTATCCGCAAGGCGACCATCGCCAACACCAT
>JAZULW010000036.1:0-11619 GCA_045603285.1 Acutalibacteraceae bacterium
GTTGTCGCCCGCCATTTCCATTGACCAAAAAACCACTTCCAAAAACCCGCGTTCCACGGTGGGAACGGTAACCGAGATATACGACTATCTGCGGTTGTTGTATGCACGCATCGGTATTCCGCATTGTCCTATATGCGGCCGTGAGATCCGTCAGCAAACGGTGGACCAGATCACCGACCAGTTGATGGCGCTTGAAGAGGGAACACGGCTTCAAATTTTGGCTCCCATTGCGCGCGGCCGCAAAGGCGAATATCAAAAAGAATTTGAGTCGGCGCGCAAATCGGGATACGTGCGCGTGCGTGTAGACGGCATTATTTACGACCTTTCCGAAACCATCCCGATGGAAAAGAATAAAAAACACACCGTTGAGGTGGTGGTGGATCGGCTGGTGATCTCTCCCGATTGCCGCGGTCGTCTGGCGGATTCCATTGAAACGGCGACCTCTCTTGCGGGTGGACTTCTTTGCGTGAACATCCCCGAACAAGAGGATATGCAGTTCTCCCTCAATTACGCGTGCCCCGAACACGGCATCAGTGTGGAAGAACTGTCCCCCCGTATGTTTTCATTCAACAATCCGTTTGGTGCGTGTCCCAAGTGTACAGGTCTCGGTATTTTTATGTCCATTGACCCCGACCTGCTCATTTCCGATCCGGCGCTTTCCATTCGCGACGGCGCGATCCGTGCAGGCGGTTGGAACTATTTAGATGGCGGTACCATCACCAAAATGTATTACGAAGGACTTGCCAAGCATTATGATTTTTCTCTTGATACCCCGTGGCAAGAGTTGCCGGAACGCATTCGCAACATTGTGTTGTACGGCACGGGGGACGAAAAATTGCGTATGACGCGCCGTATGGAATACGGTTCGGGCGAGTATTTTCCCACCTTTGAAGGGGTGGCCAACAACCTTGACCGACGCCACCGCGAAACCAACAGCGATTGGATGCGCGAAGAACTGGAAACGTATATGAGCAAAGTGCCGTGCCCCGAATGCCACGGACAACGTTTGCGCCCCGAAAGTTTGGCGGTGACAGTGGGCGGCATCAATATTGCCGAAGCGTGCGAAATGTCGGTAGCGGAATTGCTCGAATTCATCGATTCGGCCGACGGCCGTCTTACCGCACGCGAGCACCTCATCGGTGACCGTATCATTAAAGAAATCCGCGAACGGTTGTCCTTTCTCAAAAACGTGGGGCTCGATTATCTCACGCTTTCGCGTGCGGCCAGTTCGCTTTCGGGCGGCGAAAGCCAACGTATCCGTTTGGCTACACAAATCGGTTCGTCGCTGATGGGTGTGTTGTACATTTTGGATGAGCCGAGTATCGGTCTTCATCAACGTGACAACGAAAAACTGCTGGCAACGTTACAACGTCTGCGCGACCTCGGCAATACGCTTATCGTGGTGGAACACGACGAGGATACCATGCGCGCGGCGGATTTTATCGTGGATATCGGTCCCGGCGCGGGCGTGCACGGCGGTGAAGTGGTGTGCGCGGGTACACCCGAAGAAGTGGCCGCTTGCGAACATTCCGTAACGGGGCAATATTTAAGCGGCCGCCGCCGTATTCCCGTTCCCGAAACGCGCCGCAAAGGTAACGGCAAAATGCTCACCATTATCGGTGCGCGGGAAAACAACTTGAAAAATATCGACGTTTCGTTTAAACTTGGTGCATTCAACTGTGTAACGGGAGTATCAGGGTCGGGCAAATCGTCGCTGGTCAACGAAATTGTGTATAAAAAACTGGCCAAAGTCCTCAACCGCGCCTATTCCCGCGCCGGCGCGCACAAAGAGATGCGCGGTGTGGAGGAACTGGACAAAGTGGTGAACATCAACCAAGCCCCCATTGGGCGTACCCCTCGTTCCAATCCGGCCACCTATACGGGTGTGTTCAACGATATTCGCGAACTGTTTGCCGCGACTCCCGATGCCAAAATGCACGGATATTCGGCGGGGCGGTTCTCTTTTAACGTCAAAGGCGGCCGCTGCGAAGCCTGCGAGGGTGACGGTATTTTGAAAATCGAAATGCATTTTTTGCCCGACGTATACGTCCCGTGTGAGGTGTGTAAGGGTCAACGGTACAACCGCGAAACGTTGGAAGTTCGTTACAAAGGCAAAAACATTTATGAAGTATTGGAAATGACGGTGGAAGAAGCACTGGATTTCTTTGCCGGTATACCCAAGATTGCACGGCGCTTGCAAACACTCAAAGACGTTGGCCTCGGCTACATCAAATTGGGTCAACCGGCTACCACCTTATCGGGCGGTGAGGCGCAACGTGTCAAACTTGCCACCGAACTGTCCAAGCGTTCGACGGGCAGAACCGTGTATATTTTGGACGAACCCACAACCGGATTGCACACCGCCGATGTGGCGCAACTATTAAAGGTACTGCAAACGTTGGTGGACGGCGGCAACACCGTCATCGTCATTGAGCATAATCTGGACGTGATCAAAACCGCCGATTACGTTATTGATCTCGGTCCTGAGGGAGGAAACCGCGGTGGCGAGGTCGTGGTGTGCGGTACCCCCGAAGAGGTAGCGCAATGCACCGCGTCCTACACGGGAAAATTCTTAAAACCCGTTCTCGGACAAAATTCCCATTGATTTTTTTGCAAAAATCCGTACAATGAAACGGAAAGGAGTGAGAGTTATGCGCGATATAGTGGACCGCCTGTTTGCGGTATCGTATTATGCCGGCGTGCAAACGGTGCGATTGATCCGTAAGATCAACCGCTACTCAACCTTGTTGCTGTATCCGTTATTCTCTCTCTTGCGCCGAACCGTGGGCCACGCTTTCCGTACTGCATTTACGCGCTTTTGCGAACGGGGGAAAGCTCTCGGAAGAGAAATTCGTGCGGTAGGCGGGATGATGCGCAATACCCCGATCCGCGGTACATTCGCCGTTGTGTTTTTTCCGGCTATTTTGCTCAAGCGGTACCCCAATGCTTCGCGCCGTTTCTTTCGCTTTTGCGCCGTGTTGGTGGCAACGGGTGTTTTGCTGGGAACGTTACAGTATTGGAACGGCATTACGTATGCCGTAGCGCTTAACGTGGAAGGCCATGTTTGGGGCTATGTTTCGGACGAAGCCGTTCTTCAGGAAGGGTTGGCAATGGCACAGGCGCGTGTAAAAAGCGCAGAAGGTTGGGCGGCACTGAAAGCCGAACCTACTATGTCGTTGTCTATGGTGCACGAAAGCGATGTGTTGGATACAACGCAAGTATGCGACCTGTTGCTCCAAAAGAGCGAATTGCCGCTGGTAGAAGCGTGCGGTTTGTATGTGGACGGTGTGTTGCAAGGCGCGGTGCTCACCAAATCGAGTGCACAAAGTATGCTCGATGCGATTTTACGGGAGAGTTGCCGCGATAAAGGGGATGTCACCGCCTCGTTTTTTCAAACGGTGGAGCTGGTGAACGGCTTATACCCCGAAGCGGCTGTGTTTGATACCGTCACCATGAAAGAAATGCTTGTCAGCCAAGGCACGCAAAAAGAATTTTACCAAACCAAAGAGGACGACACATACGCTTCGATAGCCGAAAAAACAGGGGTAAGCGTGTGGGAATTGATGCGCTTAAACCCCCAAAGCGGTCTGACACTCAGCGAGGGACAAACCCTGCTTGTGCGCGATAGCGAACCGCATTTACAAGTGTTGGTTACCGGCACCGTGCAATACGATGTGGAAGTACCCTACACGGTGCAACGTGTCGCCGACGAATCGAAATACAAGGGGTACGAACGCACCCGAGTAAAGGGGAAAAACGGAACCAACCGCATTACCGCATCGGTAACGTATTTGGACGGGGAAGAACTGTTCAGCAGTATTGTATCCTCCGCCGTTATACAAGCACCTGTTACCCAAATCGTGGCTTACGGTACCAAAGAGAAAAACTCCAAAAACTATAAGGGCGGCCCGTACGCCGAAGGATATTTCATTTGGCCGGTACCTTCTACCAAGGCGATTACCCAATACTACGGTCAAAACGGACACGGCGGACTGGATATTGCCGACCACGGTATTCACGGTGCCAACATTTTGGCGGCAGACGGCGGCGTAGTGGTTATCTCCGCTTACCGCAAAGGCACGTCTTACGGTTCGTTCGGGAAGTATATCGTCATCGACCATGGCGGCGGTTACCAAACACTGTATGCCCATTGCGACGAATTGCTTGTGGAAGCAGGCGAGATCGTCAAACAAGGCCAAGTGATCGCCACGGTGGGCAATACCGGCCGCAGTACGGGTTCGCACTTGCATTTTGAGGTGCTTGTCAACGGACGTCGCCGCAATCCGTCCAGTTATTTTTAAGGAGGCCGCGTTTTATGGCTTCGGTACACATCGGCGGAAAATACCGTCATTTCAAAGGAAACAAATACGAGATATTGCACATTGCCAAACACAGCGAAGACCTGCAACCCATGGTGGTGTACCGTGCGTTGTACGGCGATGGCGAGGTGTGGGTGCGTCCGTTGTCGATGTTCACCGATACGGTGACACGTGAGGGGAAAACGGTACCTCGTTTTGAGGAAATCACAGAATAGGAAGTAGTATACAATGGAAACACGGGAAAATTTACGTAATATCGCTATCATCGCACACGTTGACCACGGTAAAACCACCTTGGTGGACCAACTGCTTCACCAAAGCGGCATCTTCCGTGAAAATGAGCAGGTATCCGAGCGTGTGATGGACTCCAACGACTTGGAAAAAGAACGCGGCATCACCATCTTGTCCAAAAACACGGCGGTGATGTATAACGGCACAAAGATCAACATCGTGGATACCCCCGGACACGCCGATTTCGGCGGTGAAGTGGAACGCATTTTGATGATGGTGGACGGGGTGCTTTTGCTTGTAGATGCCTTTGAAGGGTGTATGCCCCAAACCCGTTTTGTGCTTAAAAAGGCGCTTGGCCTGGGCAAACGTCCCGTTGTGGTCATCAATAAGATCGACCGCGACGGTGCACGTCCCGACGAGGTTATTGACGAATTGCTGGATCTGTTTATTGAACTCGGCGCCGACGAAGACCAACTGGATTTCCCTGTGGTATACGCATCCGGCCGCGACGGTTATGCGTCCACCGATCCCACCGCCAGAAGCGGCAACATGCAACCTTTGTTTGAAGCCATTTTGCAACACGTTCCGGCACCGCATGGTGATATAAACGGGCCTCTCCAAATTCTGTTTTCCAATATTGATTACGACGATTATGTCGGCCGCATCGGTGTCGGCCGCGTGGAGCGCGGTACGGTCAAAAACGGGCAGTTTGTTACGTTGTGCCGTGCCGACGGCACGACGGCCAACGCTCGTATCGGTAAACTGTACCAGTTTGAAGGCCTCAATCGCGTGGAGCATGAAACCGCCTCACTCGGTGACCTTGTGGCCGTAACAGGCATTGCTGATTTGAATATCGGCGAAACCGCGTGTGACCCCTCTTGCGTGGAAGCGTTGCCGTTTGTGCGCATTGACGAACCCACCATCTCCATGGTGTTTATGGTCAACAACAGTCCCTTTGCGGGAAAAGAAGGTAAGTTCGTTACCTCGCGCAATCTTCGTGACCGCTTGTTCAAAGAAGTGGAAACCAACGTGAGTATGCGCGTGCGTGAGACCGATACCACCGATGCGTTTGAGGTTTCGGGTCGCGGTGAGTTGCATTTATCGGTGCTTATCGAAACCATGCGCCGTCAAGGGTACGAATTCGCCGTCAGCCGTCCGCAAGTTATTTATAAGCACGGTGACAACGGTGAGTTGTTGGAACCGATGGAACTGCTGATGATCGAGGTTCCCGAAAATTACGTGGGCGCCGTCATGGAAAAACTCGGTTCCCGCAAGGCGGAAATTGTGAATATGGGCACGCGCGATACGGGCATCAGCCACTTGGAATTCCGCATTCCGTCTCGCGGGTTGATGGGTTACCGTCAACAATTTCTTACCGATACCAACGGCAACGGCATTATGAATAGTATTTTTGACGGATACGAGCCGTTTAAAGGCGACATTCCGCAACGAATTCAAGGCTCGCTCGTGGTGTTTGAAACGGGCGAAACCAGCAGCTACGGTCTGTTTAACGCGCAAGACCGCGGTGCGTTGTTTGTTGGCCCCGCCGTACCTGTGTATGAGGGTATGATCGTGGGCGAATCTCCTAAAAGCGAAGATATTGTGGTGAACGTGTGCAAGAAAAAACACGTCACCAACATGCGCGCCGCGGGTTCGGACGAAGCGTTGCGTCTCACGCCTCCCACGGTGTTGTCGTTGGAGCAATCGCTCGAATTTATCAACGACGACGAACTGGTGGAAGTAACACCGAAAAACATTCGCTTACGCAAACGCATTTTGTCTAAGGAACAACGAATGAAAGAATATTCCAAACGGAAAGGGTGAGAAACGTGTCCCGCCCTTGTTGGTTTATGGGTCTTGCGTTGCTTATTGGCTGTTTGATAGGTGCGTGGATGTTACCCAACCTGTTGCTCGTTGCGGCGGTCGGGAGTATTATCATAACGGTAATATCGGCGGCGGTACCGCTTTTGCGGCGCCGCCGCGCTTTGTTATTATTTCTTGTTGGATGGTGTGCGGCCTTTGTGTCTATGGCCGTTACGCAGTTGCAGTTCTATTTGCCTCTTTCGTATCGTGTGGGAGAAACGGTTTCTCTGACTGCACAGGTAACCGAACATAACGACAACCTATACCTCACAGTGACGAACGGCGACCTTCCTAAGGGAACGCGTTTACAACTTTGGTTATACGACGGCGACCGTGTGCCGTGCCCGTATGAACAGATGGAAGGAACCTTTGTTTTGTGCGATTACGGGGAACACGGGTTATCCCGGTTGCAACGCAAAGCCACCGGCGTTTGGTTTGCTGTGAAACCGGAAAACGCCACTGTCCATCAAGGCAAAAAGCCGTGGACCGCCTGGTTTGCCACTCTTCGGGAGCAGGCCGTAACCAAAATGAAAACCTACCTTTCGGGCGATGTAGCCGCGCTGGTGTCGGGAATTTGTTTCGGCGCCGATACGGCCCTTTCGGAAGAAGCAAAATCGGCATTTCGTGTCAGCGGCACGTATCATTTGTTTTCGGTTTCGGGGTTTCATATGGCGCTGTTGTCCCAAGCGTTGTTGCTTGTGTTAACCCGTTGTGGTGTGCCTCGGTTTTGGAGGGCGGTTATTTCGATCGTGGCAATACTGTTCTTCATAGGCTTGGTCGGAAGTGAGACGTCGGTCATACGTTCGGGTATGTTGTGCTTACTGGTGATGCTGGGCACGTGTTTTCGCCGTCAGGCCGACACCTGCAACTCGCTGGGACTGGCTCTTATTGTGTTGCTTATCGCATCGCCCTTTGCCGTTTACGATGTTAGCTTGCTCTTATCGTTTTTTGCTACGTTCGGGTTGGTGTTTATTTGCCCTCGTGTTGCACGGTTGCTTTGCCGCTTGCTTGGCAGTTCGGTGCGTGAAAAGCATCCGCGGATTGCAAAATGGTACGATTCCTTTTCGGCTGCCGTTTCGCTTACTCTTTCGGCTACTGTGGCGACCTTGCCCGTGTCACTGCTGTATTTCGGAGAAACGTCGGTGGTATCGGTGGTCAGCAACTTACTAACGTCTATTCCGTCTTCGTTGTTGTTGATAACGGGCTTTGCCGCGTGCTTATGTTTTGGTCCATTGTTGCAACCGCTCGCAACGGTGTTGCTTTTTGTAACGGGACAACTTTCACGGTATTTGTTGTGGATATCCGAAAAAATTTCAAATTTTCCGCTTGTTACGGTTGCCATAACCACCCCTTATCTGTTATTATGGATAATAGGAATGGGTGTTCTTGCGGTTGTCGGGTATCGATTAGCGCTTCGGAAAGGGCTCGCTCTGGTTGCGATAACCGGTGTGCTCACACTGACGTTATCGTACGGGGCGAACACCTTGTTGATGCGTGACGTGGCGGAGATAACGGTGTTACCCACGCAAAACGATGTTGCCGTGTGCGTGGAATACCACGGTAACACCGCGCTTGTTTGTGCGCCCGAACATATCGATACCGTTTATCAACTGCGCACCGCCTTGCGCTTATCAGGCGTAAAACGGGTGGATACCTTGGTGGTCCCATTTGGGAACGAAACCGTTGTCGTTGCGATGCTATCGCTGTGCGACGGTATATTTGAACGTGCGCAACTGTGGTACACGGAAGAAACGGCGTGGATGTGTGCCTATTTTGAGGAAGCGCAACCATTGCCCGAAACGGCCGTATCGGTTATGGATGGGGTGTCGTTTTGCCGTTACGGAGAGCAATTGCATCTTGCGATTCAGCAAACCGATATCCTGTGTTGTATGACCGACCAAGCCGTGCGTTCTCTGCCGCTTTCGTTGTGGCATAGTGAAGTGGTGGTGTTCGGGCGGTCAATACCGGCCGATGCACTCTTGCTGCAAGCACAGGTGGGAGTTTTACATGGCACAACGGATACGCAGCCCACAGCGGCGTCGTGCGGTGTGCAACAACTGTTTTCGGTGAGAAAAGAACGGATAACATTCACCACGCGAGGTGCGGGGGATATTACATACTAACAAAGGGGAGGGCTTTGTATGGTGTTGACCGAACAAGAGTTCAAGCAACATCTGAAAAGCGAGCAACCGGCACGGGTATATGTGCTGTACGGGGAGGAAAGTTATCTCACGTCACACTATGCCGAACAACTCATCCGTATGGCAGGCGGCCGTTCGGGGGACCCGCTGGCGGAGTTCAATTTCCAAAAGTTTGATGGGCAGGAGTGTCCCTTTGATATCATTGAAGAAGCGGTGGAGTCGCTCCCACTGATGGCAGACCGCAAATGCGTGGTGGTACAAAACTGCGACGTAGCATCCGCGGCGATTTTTGATCGCGCGTTGGCGCTGGTTGCGGACCCGCCCGAAGAAACCGTTCTCATCTTTTGGATGAGTGCGGTGTTTAACGAGGGTAAAAAATCCACGCGTTTTAAACAGTTTTTGGATGCGGTGGACAAGGTGGGCGTCTGTGTCGAATTTCCCCGCAAAAGCACCGAGGATATCATACGGTTGCTTTGTTCCGGTGCGGGTCGCCGCGGTTGTTTGATGAAACCCGAAGTGGCACGCCGTTTGATCGAGCAATGCGGAAACGATCTGCACCTTTTGCTCAACGAGTTGGACAAGTTGTGTGCCGTTGCGGGCAACAACGAAATTACCGCTGTTATTTTAGATCAAGTAGCCATTAAAAATCTCAACGCGCAAGCCTATGAACTCTCCAATGCCATTTTGCAGCAACACTATGAAAAAGCGTATCAGATCTTGCATCGTTTGTTTGCCTGTCGTGCAGAACCTGTGGCGGTGCTCGCCGCCCTTTCCACGGCCTATGCCGACCTGTATCGCGCCAAAGTGGCATCCGCGGGTGGCGTTCAGGCACAAACGTTGGTGGAAGAGTTTGATTACAAAGGCAAAGTGTTTCGCCTGAAATACGCCTCGCGCGATTGTAGCCGTTTGTCGCTGGAATCGTTGCGTGAAAGTTTGGACATTTTGGCGCAGGCGGACCGCCGTTTAAAATCCTCGGCAGTGGATAAAAAGACGGTGCTTGAAGAAACCGCCGCCAAACTCATCGTTACCGCCAAATTGGGGCGTTCGTGATGATGCCGATTAAAATACGCGAAGCCATCGCGGTGGAAGGGCGATACGATGCAGCGCGTTTGCGCACCGTGGTGGATACCGTGGTGGTGGAAACGGGCGGGTTTGCTCTTTTCCGCAACCGTGAAACACGTTCTTTGCTTCGAAAATTAGCTGCTGCACGCGGCCTCATTGTCCTTACCGACAGCGATGCCGCCGGTTTTGTTATTCGCGACCATATCAGCGGCGCGTTGCCGAAAGAACAGGTCAAACACGCGTACATTCCGGAAGTGGTTGGCAAAGAAAAGCGCAAACCAAAGCCCTCGGCGGAGGGGTTGCTCGGTGTGGAAGGAATCGACGGTGAAACGGTGCTCAAAGCCCTTCTTCGTGCCGGTGCTACCATAGAGGGAGAAAGCGGATACGAAGTGCCGCCTGCGTTTCTTACCAAAGCGCGGTTGTACGAAGACGGCCTTGCCGGGCACGAAAACAGTGCCGCTTTGCGGGAAAGGCTGTTGCATACCCTCGGTTTGCCGCACCGTTTATCCGCCAATCGCCTAATGGAAGCGATCAATGCGTTGTGCACCGAAACCGACTATGAACAGTTGCTCAAAACACTCCGTTTGGAACAGTCCTAACGGGGTGTTTTTTGTTGAAACAAGACTGTGTTTGTAAAATATTTTCTTTTTGTTGTTTTTATTGACAAAAAGAAAAGAAAAAGGTAAAATAAAAATGTATTTTCAGATGAAAATGGTAGAGGGGAAAACGCAATGAAACTTTTGGAGGAACGAATCGTAAAAGACGGCGTGCTCGGTGCGGGCAACGTTCTCAAAGTGGACAGTTTTCTCAACCACCAGATCGATGTGGCCTTTCTGTGCCAACTCGGTCAAGAATTCGAGCGCTTATTTCACGACTGCGGTGTCAACAAGATTTTGACTATCGAAGCCTCAGGCATCGGTATCGCTTGTTTGGCGGCGCAGTATTTTTCTGTCCCCGTTGTGTTTGCCAAGAAATCCAAAACGCGTAACATTTCGGGCGATATCTATACGGCTACAGTAGAATCGTATACTCACGGCATCATCAACACCATTTTGGTGAGCAAACGGTTCATCGGTCCGGAAGACCGCGTATTGATCATTGACGATTTTTTGGCCAACGGAGCGGCACTGGAGGGCCTTATTAAACTGGTGCGCGATGCGGGGGCAACGGTGGTTGGTGCCGGCATTGTCGTTGAAAAGGCGTTCCAAGCGGGCGGTGATCGTATTCGTTCGATGGGGGTTCGCGTGGAATCACTGGCTCGTATTGCCTCGATGGACCCTGAAACGGGAATTCAATTTATTTAATGTTACAAATCCGCGACACAAGCGGTTGTAAAAGTATAAAAATTTTATGGAGGGAAAAACAATGAAAAAGATCCTGGCACTTCTTCTTGCAATGTTGATGGTTCTTGGTTTGGTTGCTTGCGGCGAAACCCCCAACAACGATGACAAAGAAGAACTTCTCGGCATGAGCGCTTCGCCTTTGGCAGCGCCTGAACTCGTTGTGGATTACACGATTGCGGACGATTTCAAAATCGGCTTCATCTGCTTGCATGACGAGAAATCCACCTACGACCTCAACTTCCTGAATGCGGTCGATACGGTGAAACAAGCCCTTAACTTGAAAGACGAGCAAGTGATCGTGAAAGTCAACGTTCCCGAGACCGACGATTGCTATACCGCCGCCGCCGACTTGGTGGATCAAGGTTGTGACATTGTGTTCGCCAACTCCTTCGGCCACGAAGATTTCATCTTGAAAGCGGCTCGTGAGTTCCCCGAAGTGGAGTTCTGCCATGCCACCGGTACGCAAGCGCATACCGCCGGTGTTGCCAACTTCCATAATGCCTTTGCTTCCATCTACCAAGGCCGTTATTTGGCCGGTATCGTGGCGGGTATGAAACTCAACGAAATGATCGCCGCTGAAAAGATTACCGCTGAACAAGCGAAGATTGGTTATGTCGGTGCTTGGACCTATGCGGAAGTGATCTCCGGTTACACCTCTTT
>JAZULW010000037.1:0-4615 GCA_045603285.1 Acutalibacteraceae bacterium
CGCTACCAAACTGCGCTACATCTCGATAGCCTTGCTATTATAATACATTGCGCAGCGCTTTGTCAAGGGATTATTTCATATTTCTTTGGTTACGCAAAAGGAAAAAACGGGGAGTTCGAAATAAAAAAGGAACAACCCGTGGGTTGTTCCTTTTTTGGTTTTAGGATTCGTAGTAAGACGGGAGTTCTTCGTCAATAACCGCCTGCAAGCGTTCCAATTTCCATTCGATGTGTGCACGGTCGCACATATATTCCATACTTGGCTCAAACCCAAGACGGGAATCAAACTCAACGATCGGAATGGTGCCCTTGGCGTTTTCCATTTCGCCGCGGCACAGCGTGAGCATTTTGTCTACCAAGCGGTTGCGCTCCTCGCCGTGAGTTTTTAGCAAACGGCATTTGCACTTGTAGAATTCTTTGAGTGCAACCGAGGTGCGCATCGTATTGCGAATGAAGAGGGCCAGTGCCAAAATGCGTTCAGCGTTGTCGCGTTTACGCTCGGGCACTTTGTCCATCACCGACATCAGCAATTCGCAACCGCGCGAGTAATGTTCCTCGGTTTTGCGGAAACTTTCGATCTCAAAATCAAACTTGCGGACATCCTTTTCGGTCGGGTTGTCCACATTCAAGCCGATGCCGAGATCATTGCCCCACAAGCCCGCGCCGTAGTGAGTGAAGCAGAAACGGCTGCCGAAATGCGAATAGGGTTCTGCCGGCAACGGCTCGCCCAAATTCTTAAACAATTGGAACGGGTAGGAGGGGCCCACGCGGTGAGCACCGTATTGGTCGGGGTCGGTGGAGATGAGGTGGTGAATACCCTCGCTGAGATGGCGATAGGCCTCGCATACGGTATCCACGCAGTCGGCACCGAAATCCCGCGCCACGATGCGGCGGAGTATCTCATCCAAATCGACGATAGGGGAATAGAAGGCCCATTTCGCGAGTTCCGAAATAAAGGACGGCGAGCAACCGTAGTGGTGGCTTTCCATCGTGCCGACAAGGCCGTATTTCTCGTGTGCCTCACGCATACCTTCGTAGCGTTTCATCCATTGATACGGGGCAGGCAGATATGGCACCACGCCGATATCCCACGTTAGGCCGCCTGTGTTGGTCATAGCATAAAAACGAAGCCCATTTTCTTTTGCGTATTCACCCTCGGAAGTGAAATAGCGGCCCGGACCGGGGAAGAACAACGTATAATCGGTGGTGCGGTTCACGACACCGTCACGCTCGATATTCTCAAACATTTCGTAGGTGGCTTGAATGGCAATGTCTTTGGGCAACACATCCAACAACGCTTTGCGGTGTTCCCCTGCCGCGTGCCCCCAGTTGTACGACCATAACACGATATCCGCATCGGGGCGGCGCTTGTAGACGATCTTTTTGATCAGGTTCATCAGGTCGGCGTAGTCGATGCACGGGAAATAACCGGGGTATTCATACAACTGATGACGGGGGTTTCCGTTTTCGTCCAAGTCCGCAAAATAGGGAACGCCGCAGGTGTGCGGGTCTTTGCTGGGGAAATCACAGTCTTCGCCCACAAAGATCAATCCCTTAAAGTACGGGCAACGGTCAAAGAGCGTGCCGTAAATGCTTTCGTAGTATTCTTCCGCGCCCTCCTCATCGGGGTGCATACGGTTTTGGAAATAACTGTACGCGTAAACGTCAATGCCGTACTGCGCAGCGCGGTAGCACAAATCGTTGAAATCCTGATAACCATGCGCCGTTTGGTCAATTTGTTTCACAAACAGCAACACCGCGGTCATACCGACGTGCGCCAAGTTGATGAGATGTTCGTTGGGGTACATATCAATGCCGAAGCCCGAGTGCACCATACGGGTGCCGAACATAGAATGGCGCACGTCATCGGCTTTGTCAAGGAAGGGGGCTTCGCACAGATTCATCAGATCTTCCATATGGTAGCCTGCCTGTGCGGCCATACGGCTGCTGCCGCCCAGCAGCAAAATCTCGGTGTCGCTGACAGCAAAGCGATAAGAGTTTTCGTCAATGTCCTTGGATACACCGTATACGATGCGGTTGCCGCTTATTTCTTCCGCGCCTTCACGCACTACGCGCAAGGACACGTTCATCGAAGTGAAAAAATAATCCTCCAAATCGCGCGCGGCATTCTTTACCACCGCGTCGGCATCGGCAGGGATAACAATGGTCCAGTTTTTATCCACTTCCACTTGCTCCGCACCGCATTGTTTGGCAATGTCTCGACGGTTGGGTTGGTGGATCACACTGAAACGTTGACGAAATTGATAGTTGATTTCTTTGGTGTTCATCATCGAAAATTCCCCCTTTTCTAACGATATTTTACCGAGTATACAGGGGGTTGTCAACTGTAAAGTGCACAAAACAACTTTTTTTAATGATCGTTATACGGCGGTGAGGATAGCGCCGACAAGGGCGGTGAGAGTAAGCAGCAAGGGTGTACCCACAAAACGGCGGGGGAGAGGAGCGCGCGCCAACCGGTTTGCTATGCACGGCACGGCATTGCAAATCAAAAAGACAACACCGCCGATGCCCACCGCAATGGGTAGCGTGAGGGTGTGCGGCAAACAAACGGTGATGGCAGGGAAAAACGATAACCACGGAGATAACGAAAACGAACATACCGCTTGACAAAGGGCCGTAGCCGTGAACACGACGAAAAAACGCCATACGACAGAAAGCGACGGGAAAAGACTGATAACGCTGCCTGCGGCGGCGGTAAACAAGGCCGCAAAAAGGAGCTCCCGTCGTTGTGGCGGCGAGACAGTGCGAAGCGGAAAGGATAACCCCAAAACCCAGGCAATTGCCGCCGCCACAAGCAATCCCCCAATGCCGAGAGAGCCGTCGCTGCTGCGCCCGAACACATCGCCCGCCGCCGTAATATTGAGGGGGAACGAAAACAGCGAGGCTTTGCAAAGCAGTTCTCGAACACACCCCACGGTTACGAGTGCAGCCGCGCTTTTGGAAAGTTTCCGCCACGATGGCATAGTGCCTGCGGAGAAACCGCAGAATAAGAAAAGAACGCAAAGCGGTAAAACCGGCCCAAGATCAGCGGCATTTTGGGCCGAAACGGCACAAAGGCATCGCCAGAGCGCACCGCCGAAAGCGACGGCGATTACGGCGCAGGCAATTTTCTCCTGCGTAAGGCCCCACCATTTCCACAAAAAATGAACAGCTGCGGCAAACAACTGTGTTAAGGGAAAAACAATGAGAAATAACAACGCACCGCGCCCCGATACACACAACGTGGTCGCTACGCTCAACACGGTTTCAAAGGAAACCATCACGATTCCCCCCGCAACTGTGCTTTTGCAAACTGCAAAGCCGTGTTGGCCGCGGCTATGACAGCTTTTGACGAGGTGGTGGCACCCGAAAGTCCATCGATCGCGGTGCCGCTTTCATTTGTTTGATGCGATTGTTCCAACGCTTGTGTGGCAAGGGTGATAAACGCGCTTACCCGTATGGTAGCCCCCGAATACGCATCCGTTTTGCCACTGGCGGAATCGACGATCAGTTTTTGGGGGTCTTGCGTGTAAAGCAAGGTTTGTTCCATAATTTGTGCTTGCTCGTGCCACGGAAGAGAACCTTCTGCCATCACGTATTGTCCCGTTTTAGAAAGTTCTTTTTTACTGTTTCCTTCGGCATCGTGTGCATCCCAATTCACGACGGTGATCTCACCGTTTTTCACCGTGAGTTCCACGGTATCCCAAAATCCAAACTCCTCTTGTTTGGCGGTGGCGCGGTACACACCGTCACGGCGCGGTTTATCACCGCCGTTCAAGTAAAACGGCGCGGCGGCATCGGCAAATTGCTCCGTAAAAACGGTGTTGGTGATGCGCGCACCATACCCCGCCGTTTCGTTATGAGCGCCGATGCGGATCCCCACCGTCCGCGATGCGTCGGCGGAAACGGCGGCATGCACTTCAATACGCCCCGCATATCCCTGCACCGAAACCGTCACACCGTAGCCGATGGTTTCCCCTTTTTCGTTTACGGCGGCATAAGCGGCTTTGACGGCCTCGAACTGGCTGTGTTCCACTTCTTCGTAGCGCGCGGCATCGAAAAACGTGCCGAATACGGTGGCAATTTGGTTGGTTTGTTGTTCTTCCACAAGGGATTGGGTTAACCAATCGGCGGCAAAGAGCACTCCCGTGGATAACGCTGCCACTGTTAAAAGTGCCAGCAAGGTTTTCACTGTTTTGTTCATCGAGAAGCCTCCTTTTCAAAAAACGGTGCCAAAAGATTGGCGGCGAGAACCGCAAAACAAACCCCTTCGGGATACGGGCCGGCAATACGAAACAAGGCGGTTAAGGCACCGGCCGACAATCCAAAGAAAAGTTCCCCTGCTTTGGTGGCGGGTTTGCTTGTGTAATCGGTAACGATAAACACCATACCGAACAAAAAACTCCCCGATAAACACGCGGTGAGAAGCGGCCGTCCTGTGAGAAGTGTCACGGCCGCAAAACCAATGAAAGTAAAAAATGGCACTTGCCATCGCACCACGCGGCGGATAAGCAACCACACAAGGCCAAGGGCGATCATCAACGCAGAGGTTTCGCCCATCGAACCGCCGATCTTTCCCAGGGTTAGATCCCATACGGGGGCACCTGTGGTGAGGG
>JAZULW010000038.1:0-10810 GCA_045603285.1 Acutalibacteraceae bacterium
AGCGCTTCTTTAATGTCGTAGTAATAATGCATTATGTTGATTGGTGATGGTAACGGTTCGGCATCCTTCTTGGTATTCCCCGTCCAGTGACCACGGCATCGACGAATCGGAATGAAACGTAACCGAAGACGTTTTGCAAAAATCGAACATATCGTTCCCTTCAAATTTCCCCGTATTCAACGACTGCAGTATTTTGGAAAGGTCCGCCACCGATTTGGGACGGCGTACCAGCACCAGTTCAAACAACCCGTCACTCATATCCACAACACCTTGGTTGATACGAACAAGACCCGCCACCGAAGTGGAATTACATACCGCGCCAAACAGATATTCATCTTCGTATAGGTGTTCTTCCGTACACACCGTCAAGCGATAACTTTGAATAGCCGAAAGTTCTTTGAGCCCTTCCAAAATATACGCAAAATGCCCCCACGTATTTTTTGCCGTTTGCGGTGCACTGTAGGAAGCCGCCGTAAACGCGCCGAACGAGGCAATATACGCAAATCGCCGTTCCTTGTTAAACACGCCTACGTCGATGGGCAATTCCTGCCCATTCACAATGGCAAGCGTGGCTTTTTGCGGCCCTGTCGGCAATTTTAAAGAAGCGGCAAAATCGTTGGTACTGCCCGCAGGAATATAACCAAGCGGTGTGTCGATACTGTTTCCTACCAATGCATCCATCACTTCATTAAGTGTGCCGTCACCGCCGCAACACACCACTAAATCATACTGCGATGCCCACGAAGCCGTGATGCGGCGCGCATCGTCGCGCGCGCCCGTGATGTAGGTGGTTACTTGATATCCGTTTCGGCAAAACGTATTGATCACGGTGAACAATGCGGTTTTGGAACGCATTTTCCCCGCGGCGGGATTGACAATCAACAATATTCTCTGCATTTCGACACACCACCTTTTTCACTCCCATTATACGCATATTGCTTAATTCCAAATGTGAACAAATTGTAAAACCGACGGTTTCCCGTCGGTTTTTTACTCAAAACATATCGCTGACTTCTTCCACCAGTTCACTCACGTTTTTGAGCGCTTTTCCCACGTTTCGTTTGATTCCTTTTCTCCTGGTGTGCATACAGTGATTGCCGACCGCACCGGCCACGCAACCAACCATAACACCAAGTCCCATACCTTTCATAAATTTCATCATATTGCTTGCCATACTGCCTCTCTCCTTTTTTCGTTTTCGGTGTTAGTATACCACCGCAAGGCAGGATGTTCACAAGAAAATGTTGGCAAAAAGAAATGCCCGACATCCGTCGGGCATAGGCATTATTCCGGGTATTTTCTTTCAGCAAACTGCACGATAAGATCGGCGGCATTTTCATAACCGATAATTGTACTGTTGATGCATAAATCGTATGTAGCGGCCATACCCCATTTTTTCCCGGAATAAAAATTGTAGTAATTGGCACGCTTTTTATCGCTTTTCGCAATGCGGCTTTTGGCCTCCGCAAGGGTAACCTCGTCGTATTCCGCCACACGCTCCATCCGTTTGGGGAGGTCGGCATAAATAAACGCACTTACCAAAAAAGGATACTTCTCAAGCACATAATCGGCACAACGGCCCACAATAACGCAAGGACCTTCTTCCGCCAAGGCACGAATGGCATCAAACTGTGCCTGAAACACCTGTTGATTAACAGGCAGCGTATAGTTTGCCACGCCGATATCCCCCATCGAATACACGCCCGTAGAAAGCGAATACAGCAAACTGTTGTTGGGGGCTTCGTCAAAATAAGACATCACTTCACCGGACAAACCACTTTGTTTGGCGGCTTGCGTTAAAATATCTTTATCATAAAACGGAATGCCTAAACGTTGTGACAAAATGCGACCGATGGCACGACCGCCGCTTCCAAATTGACGGCCAATGGCAAAAATGATCTTCTTATTCATAGGCCACTCCTTAATACCGAGCCAAATAACGGTCGATCTCCCATTCGGTTACACGAACGGTGTATTCGTCCCATTCAGCCGTTTTATGCGCCATATACTTGGAATAAATGTGTTTACCAAGCGTTTCGCGCACTAAGGTGTCTTTTCGCATAGCGCGCAGCGCCTCGCGCAACGTGGCAGGCAATTGCAAAATGTCGTGTTCTTCTCTTTCGTCCTCGGTCATTTCAAACAGGTTTGCATGTACCGATTCGGGAGGAGTGAGGCCGCGACGAATACCATCTAACCCTGCCGCCAAACACAACGCAAGTGCCAAGTACGGATTGGCCGAGGGGTCGGGATTGCGCAGTTCAATGCGCGTTCCGGCGCCGCGTGAAGCAGGCACACGGATCAGCGGACTGCGGTTGCTGGCAGACCACGCGATATATACCGGTGCCTCGTACCCCGAAACCAATCGTTTATACGAGTTGACAAGCGGATTTGTCACCGCACTCATACCCGCGGCATGCTCCAAAATACCGGCAATAAACTGATATGCTGTCTTGCTCAAGCCGAGGTTGTCCGCTTCATCATAAAACGCGTTCTTGCCGTCTTTCATCAGCGACATATTGATGTGCATACCGCTGCCGGCTTTACCGAACACGGGCTTTGGCATAAAGGTGGCATACATATCGTGTTTATGCGCGATGGTCTTAACCGCCAATTTAAACGTAACAATATTGTCTGCCGCGGTCAGGGCATCGGTATATTTGAAATCGATCTCGTGTTGGCCGTTGGCACATTCGTGGTGCGAAGCCTCGATTTGATAGCCCATTTCCTCCAAATTCATACAGATATCGCGACGAACGGTCTCACCCAAGTCAGTGGGCCCGAGTTCGAAATACGCCCCGCGATCGCGCGAATTGGTGGTAGGGCGGCCTTGCTCGTCGTAATTAAACAAGAAAAACTCGCATTCCGGCCCAACGTTAAACGCAGTGAAGCCCATCTCTTCCGCTTCTTTCAACACACGTTTCAGCAAACCGCGCGGATCACCGGCAAAGGGTTTCCCGTCGGGCGTATACACGTCGCAAATCAGACGCGCAACCTTGCAGTCGTTATACCACGGGAAAATGAGAAAACTGTCATAATCGGGATACAAATACATATCCGATTCTTCAATACGCACAAATCCTTCAATGGAAGAACCGTCAAACATGCATTGATTTTGGAGGGCTTTTTCCAATTGACAGGGCGTGATGGCAATGTTTTTAAACGAACCGAAAATATCGGTAAATTGCAAGCGAATAAACCGTACATTTTCTTCTTTTACTTTGCGAATGATATCTTCCGCCGTATATTTGCTCATATCAACCGAGCCCCCTTAAAATAATTAGAATTATTATCGCACTTATTATGGACGATTGTCAATAGATTTTTCCAAACAAGCGCGATTTATCGCATAATTTATACAATTGTCCGCATACTAGGAATACAGTACAAAAAAGGAGTGCGCCGTTATGAAAAAAGACAAACGCCCTACCAAAATTTATCCTGACCGCCGCGAAATACCGGCCGTATTACCATTGGAAGAAAAGCCCAACACCGACGTGGTGATCTTACCCGAGCCACCCGCGCCACCGATTATATAATACCGCTCCAAACCAGCAACACCAACAATAACGTAACCAGCACAACCAAAGAAATCAAAAAGAACCATACGTGTTTCTTTTCAGAGTGATCCGTTTGCTCAACCAACCGTGCCCTTCGCAATGCCGACACCACGGTTTTATACAGCAGCAAAGACAGCACGGCATTGACCGCCGCTTTCAAGGCATTAAAGGGCAAAAACAAAGGAATCAGCATCGTTTCGACTACCTCGCGTGAAACCCCCATATAAAACGGGGTAACCAGCCAATTCCATAATACCATAGTGCCCACCGTGAGCACGATGCCCACCGCCAGTCCGAGGACCGCGCCTTGCAACGACCGTTTTTTCTTGTAGATGTAGGCGGCAGGGCACAGAAAAAAGGCAGACGACAAGACATTCATCAGCAATCCCCACGGACCGGTTTGGCTAAAGGTAACAAATTCCAAAAAAGAAACCAATAGCACCGACAACAATGCCGAAATGGGACCGTACAAAAATCCACCGATCGCTAAGATCGCATTTTTCACTTCAAAACTTAAAAACTGAACTTTGATCGGTGAAAAGACAAACACCGAGATGTAGGCAACGGCACTCAACAAGGATAATACCGTTAACTGCCGCACGTCAACTTTCGGTTTCATAAAACGCCTCCTAAAAACACAAAATAGCCCCACAGAAACATTATCTGTGGGGCGTTTTTATAGCACGATGGCATCTTCTCACATCCGGACTGTACCGTCGGCTTTGGAATTTCACCAAATCAACACGAAACCGTGCTCGCGGGCTTTCACCGCCGGTGGGGAATTGCGCCCCGCCCCGAAGATGTATACAGTATAGCGCATTTGCGTGTTTAAGTCAAGTGCAGAAGCAATGTTGCTACACGAAAATAGACCAGAAGCGAAATCGCATCCACGGCCGTGGTGATGAACGGGCCGGCCATTACCGCAGGGTCAAACCCGATTTTTTTAGCCAAAAGCGGCAACGAACATCCGATCAACTTGGCGCAAACGATGGTTGCCAATAACGTGATACAAACCACCGCTGCTTCCATCACCGTCACAGGGCCGCCCAGCAACCAACGGTCAACAAGCAAGATCTTGCCAAACATTGCCACCGATAAGGCAACACCGCACAGTATACCGACGCGCAATTCCTTAAACATCACGCGGAAAATATCCCGCACCCCGATATCGCCAAGTGCCAAACCGCGTACCACCGTAACGGAGGCTTGGCTTCCCGTATTACCGCCGGTGTCCATCAGCATGGGGATAAAGGCGGTAAGTGCTACCGATGCGGAAAGGGCCGCTTCAAACGACGTGATGATCATCCCCGTAAAAGTGGCGGATACCATAAGCAGCAACAACCACGGAAAGCGTGTTTTAAAGGTCTCCCACACGCCCACGCGCCAATACGGCTTTTCTGTCGGCGTGATGGCAGCCATCTTTTCCATATCTTCGGTGGCTTCCTGTTGCAAAATATCCACCACATCGTCAACGGTGATAATGCCGATCAAACGGTTTTCCTTGTCCACCACGGGAAGCGCCATCAAATCGTATTTGGCAAACAATTGCGTCACGCGTTCTTGGTCATCGGTCGTCACTGCCGAGATCACGTGCCGTTCCATCAATTCACCCACGCATTGGTCTTCGGCGGCAAGCAACAGTTCTTTCACCGTGATAACGCCTTCCAAGCGACGGTTACGGTCGGTCACATAACACGTATAAATGGTTTCTTTATCCGGCCCGCACGTGCGGATATAGCGAAAGGCATCGGCTACCGTCATGGTGGCTTTTAAGTCCACAAATTCGGTTGTCAGCACACCGCCGGCACTATCCTCGGGATATTGTAGCAACTGATTTAAATTACGTCTGTCTTCCGCCGACGTCATCCGCAGCAATCGCTTTACCACGTTGGCAGGCATTTCTTCCAGCAAATCGGCGGCATCGTCCATATATAAGCCACTCATTACCACCGCCAATTCGCGGTCGGTAAGGATACGCAACAGTTTTTCCTGCGTTTCTCCTTCCATGTAGGAAAATACTTCTGCGGCAGTTTCTTTCGGCAACAAACGATATAGGAGAAGCAACTGTCCGTCCGCCAGTTCATCCAACACATTCGCAATATCCACTACGTTCATCTCGATTGCCATCGTCCGTACTTTTTCAAATTTCCGATCCTTTAGCAGCGCGGACAATTCTTCCGCAGCTCGGATACAATCTATCATAGCAAAAAACCTCCTGTTCTTTTTCCGAACAGGAGGCATACAACACAAAAAAGGCGAAGCGAACTATTCCTCCGCCTTGCCGTACGGTGCCAAACAATGCACTGCCTGTTCAGTTGTTTTGTTACACGGGTAAGGCCCTACGTCCATTGTTTCCACCGTCCTTTCAATTGGTAGTATAACACCATTGTCCATAAAAATCAATCCTCTGCAAGAGCGGACGCTCCTGTTTTTCTTCTTGTTGTTTTTTCTTTGAGCAAAACGACAAAAATCGTCTGTTTTTTGCAAAAACCCTTGCGTTTCAAGGGCTTATAATGGTATAATAAAAGAAATTAGAGGAAGTTTCAAGGCACGTTTGTTGCCGTCGTTTCAAGAAATAGGAGGTTCATCTTGCCCGGCGATCTGCATTGTCACACAAAAATATCCGATGGTTCTCTTGGCATTGAAGATGTCATTGCCCTTGCAAAACGGCGCGGCTTATCCACCATCGCCGTTACCGATCACGATACCACTGCCGGTGCCACGCGTGCCGTTGTTCTCGGCAACCGTTTTGGCATTCGGGTCATCCCCGGTGTGGAATTTTCCACGTGGGATAATACACGTTCACAAAAAGCCCATTTGTTATGTTATTTGTGCGATCATCCCGACCGTTTGGAAGGCATCTGCCGCCGTATCGGCGAGAGCCGCCGTGCCGCCGCGCAGGAGATGATTCGCCGCACCATGCGCTACTACCCTTTCGTTCCCGAACTGGTTTCCAAATGTGCCACGGGCAGTACCAATATTTTCAAACAACACATTATGCACGCATTGTTTTCTGCGGGATATACCGATTCATTCTTTGGCCCTGTTTTTGAAAAACTGTTTGGCAAAAACGGTGTCGCTTATGCGGCAGTGGACTATCCCGACGTGCACGAAATGCTCGCCGCTATTCACGAGGCCGGCGGCATTGCCGTCTTGGCGCATCCGTTTGTTTACGACAATCTTGAACTATTAAAGGAACTCATCCCTCTGGGGCTTGACGGTGTAGAAGTGTGGCACCCGCGACATACCCCCGAACAGATTGAACTGTTGGAAACCCTTGCCCGTGACAACGGGTTGTTGATGACCGGCGGCTCCGATTTCCACGGCATGTACACCAACCACCCCCGTCCGCTCGGTTCTGTCACCGCGCCCGATGAAGCAGTGGAAGCATTGCTTTCGTATAAAGAAAAAACCGCCAAAACGGCGGCGAAAGGTTGAGAAATATGGCGTATCAATATCGCACAAAAGGCGTTTGCTCGCGGAGTATTACGTTTGATATCGTAGACGGTTGCGTTTGCAACGTAACGTTTGAAGGGGGCTGCAGCGGCAATACGCAAGGGATTGCCGCCTTGGTGGAAGGAATGGAAGTTCACGAAGCCATCCGCCGTATCAGCGGTATTCGTTGCGGTTTCAAACCCACCTCGTGTCCGGACCAATTGGCCCAGGCCTTGCGTGAAGCCATTCAATAATGGTGAAAAACGGCACCGTCGATTGACGGTGCCGTTTTGTTATAGCCGAAGAGAGCCGTAACATATGCCGTTTTCGCTTTTGTCAATGTATACCGAGGCCAACCGGCCGGGGACGGCGTGTTCCGCTACAACGGGGATATAGGTATCGGTATACCCGATGCAACATCCGTCTTCCTCGTTGGTTTCAAACAGAACCGTTACGGTTTTGCCCACCAATGCGGCGGCATATTGTCGGCAAGACTCTTCCCCTACCGCGATCATACGGCGGTTTCGCCGCATTTTTTCCGCATTGGGAATTTGCCCTTTGGCGCGCGCCGCTACCGTTCCTTCCCGACGCGAATACGCAAAACAATGCAACCGCGAAAAACCAATGCTTTTCACAAACGCTACCGACTGTTCAAATTCTTCTTCCGTTTCGTCGGGGAACCCCACCATTACATCGGTGGTAAGGGCGCAATCGGGAAAGGCAGCACGCAATTGTTCGCATACCGCACGGTAGTGCGCCGTATCGTAATGGCGGCTCATTCGTTTTAAGGTAGCATCGCACCCGCTTTGCAACGCCAAATGAAACTGCGGACACAGTTTTTCGCATTGGGAAAGCCGCGCAATCAACTCGGGCGTCATATGATCCGGTTCCAGCGAACCGAGGCGCACACGCTCAATGCCTTCCACGGCACAAGCACAGGCAACGGCATCGCTGATATCTAACCCGATATCCTGCCCATAGGCGGTCAGATTGATTCCTACGAGCACCACTTCGGTGTACCCGTTTTGGGCAAGGGCGCACAATTCGGTCTTCAGATCTTCAAGCGAACGCGAGCGTACCCGTCCGCGCGCATACGGAATGATGCAATAGGTGCAAAAACGGTTGCATCCGTCCTCGATTTTCACAAAGGCACGAGTGCGGCCTTGAAATTCGCAAATATCCAGTGCTTCAAACGTTTCCCTGTGCGGTGTGATATCCACCACACGTGCGTGCGTTGCCAAAAAACGATGCAACTGCATAAGGAGATCACGGCGCGAAGCGTTACCAAGCACAATGTCCACGTCTTCAAACGCGGCGGCCGTTTCGGGGAAGGCTTGCGGCATACACCCGCATAACACCAACACCGCCCTCGGATGTTCGCGGCGGCAACGGCGCAACAACTGGCGCAATTTGCGGTCGCTCTCCCCCGTTACGGTGCAGGAATTGATGACGATAACGCCGTCCTCCACCTTGCTTTTTCCAAGAAGAAATTCCCGTGCGGTATATCCCTCTTGTTCGGCAAGACGCATCATCGCTTGTGTTTCATACTGATTCACTTTGCAACCCAATGTATAAAAGTAAATATCCATAGCGTTTCCCCTTTGCGTTTTATCATATCACAGATCCCCTCTACTTGCAACGATTTTTAAAAACGCAAATTTCCCCTTGATTTACCGGCAAAAGTGTGATAGTATACTTGTTGTCAACGTCATACGCAGGGTTGGTATATCGGTATTACAGCGGCTTCCCAAGCCGTTAAGGCGGGTTCGACTCCCGTACCCTGCTCCAAACAAAAAGGCACTGCTTCGGCAGTGCCTTTTTATGGTATTTATTTCATTGTTAAACACAATTCCCGGCCAAAAAACTCGCGCACGGCGGTTAGGTATTCTTCGGGTGCCACAGGGTAACTGAGTCCGTGGCCCGCACTCGGAACGGTTACGAGTTTTTTCTCGCTTGCACAAGCGGCAAAGCACAGTCGACTCATTTCGCACGGAACAAAGTCGTCGCCTTCGCCGTGGAAAAAGAGAACGGGTACACAGCAAGTTTTCAACGCCTCTATGGGGGTAGTCTCTTCCAGATCGAACCCCCCGTACAGCCATGCGCCCAGTTTGACAAGCGGATACAATAACTCCGCGGGGAGTTTTAATTGCCGTATCACTTTTTTGATGATCTCTTTTTGCGAGTGGTATCCACAGTCCGCGAGCACGCCCACCACGGTAGGCGGCAGGGGTTTTCCCGCCGCCATCATCACGGTGGAAGCACCCATCGAAATGCCACACAGAATAATGCGAGCCGTTTCACCGAATCGCGTTTGCATAAAGGCAAGCCACGATAAACAGTCGCGGTGTTCTTTCACGCCAAATGTGATCGTTCGCCCACCGCTTTCACCGCTGCCTCGTTGATCGACAATACACGCACTGTGCCCCAATTGAAAGCACCGTTGTACAGCGCCCGAAAGGTCGCGCTCGGCGTTGCCGCGATATCCGTGAAACATCAACTCGATCGGTGCATCGGGCGAAAACTCATAATATTGGGCGTGCAACGGCAAACCATCAAACGAGGTGATACGCATATCTTCAAAGGGCATCGCGCGCACTTCGCGCGCCCACTGTTTAAACTGTGCGTGAAACGGCTCGTATACCGCACCTTTTGGAACGTCCACCTCCCCCTCGGGAAGCGGCTTTTTCCGCGGTGCATAAAACGCCATCCGGTAGCACACAAATGCCCCCGTCAATATCAAAGCGGCAATAACCGCCGCCATTCCGACAAACATCATACATCCTTCTCCGTGTATCTTGCAATTTGTTGAAAAACACCTTACAATGATGTGGTGAGGTGCTGTTATGGAACTGATTTATGCCTATCTTTTGCTGTTGTCGCTCATCGCTACCGTTCTCACCTACCAAGATAAGTGGGCGGCCATACGCAAAAAACGGCGCGTAAGTGAAAAAACACTGTTTTTTACCGCCACTCTCGGAGGCAGTGTGGCCATGTATGTCACCATGTTGCTTATTCGCCATAAAACGAATCACAAACGGTTTATGTTGGGGTTACCTCTCCTTATTGTGCTGCAGATGGCGCTATTTGCGTTTCTTTTTCGCGTGGGTCTGCCGCAAGGGTGATCGCTTTTTCGGGGTATTTTGTACCGTCTGGCGGTCAGGTTTTACCAAGCAGTACGGAGCGTTGCCGATCAGGTCGGTGCGCCCCGCTTTTTTTAGTGCCTGTAACACAATCGCGCGGTTTTCGGGGCGAAAATATTGAAGAAGCGCACGTTGTTCTGCCTTTTCACGGGGTGTGCGCGGGACGTATACCGTCTCCATCGTATACGGGTCTAAACCGGTATAGAACATACACGTCGACACCGTGCCGGGAGTGGGATAAAAATCCTGCACCTGTTCGGGACGTAATCCCTCTTTTTTGAGGAACAAGGACAGTTCAATCGCATCATTCAGGGTGCTTCCCGGATGAGAGGACATTAAATACGGCACCAAAAACTGTTCCTTTCCTATACTTTTGGTCAGTTCGTAAAACCGTTTTTTGAAACGGTTATATACCTCAATGTTCGGTTTACCCATCCGCTTTAACACGTTGCTCGAACAGTGTTCGGGGGCTACTTTTAATTGACCACTGACATGGTGTTGCACCAATTCTTTGAAAAACGTTTCGTCCGTGTCGGCAATGAGATAGTCGAACCGAATGCCCGAACGAATAAACACCTTTTTCACTTTGGGAAGTACACGCAATTTGCGAAGAAGCGAAAGGTAATCGCGATGGTCAACTTTGACTGCGGGACAACGCGTGGGCGCCAAACATTTTTT
>JAZULW010000039.1:0-6084 GCA_045603285.1 Acutalibacteraceae bacterium
GGCCATTTTATAACAACACGATAAACAGATAATGCATAAGCGAAATGGTGATGACGGAGAGGGTGGTGGAGATCATGACCATAATACACTCAACTTTCTGTAACAATCTGCCCAAAGGATATAAAGAACGGTAACTAAAATCAAGAAAAATTTTTGAAAAAAACGGCATTTACACAGCAAAAAAAGTGTGATATGATGAAGAAAAATAAAAAAACACCGCCAGAAACTGCGGTTTCTGACGGTGCGAGGATTACACTTGCTCGACGAGGATCCATTGGCCGGGCAAAGAAAGCGCTTTGAGGGCAGCTTCGCGAACGGCCATGATTTGCAACGTTTCGGTGTGCGATACCGGAATTTCGCCGGTTTTGAA
Source organism: Acutalibacteraceae bacterium (assembly GCA_045603285.1). GTDB lineage: Bacteria > Bacillota > Clostridia > Oscillospirales > Acutalibacteraceae > RGIG3009. The sequence goes on from JAZULW010000039.1 coordinate 371, forward strand.
GAAGTGCGCGAGGTTGGCGGTGAACACTTTGAAGAAATCACTTTTTGCGTTCGCAACTACCGCGCCGCCGTCTTTGTAAGCTACGTTGAGCGTGAAAGGAATGCCTTGCTGGAATTGGTTAAGCGTAACCACGCGGCCATCGTTAAATTCCACCGTATAGGCATAGAATTCGGGGGAGGAGAGCGCCATCACGCGTTTGGCCTGCGTTTTCATCAGCATCATCACGGGTTCCAACTGATGGATGACATACATCTCCGGGATACTGCCGCCGATGGAGGTAATACCAGTGATGCGGTCGGTGTCCAAAGCCTTGTATTCGTCGGCAAAGCGGAGGGCGGAAGTGGAATAGCACGGGGTGTTGTGTTTTTCGGCCAAGTCAAAAATCCGTTTGCCCATCGCCAGGTTGGGGGAAAACGTTTTGTCAATATACACGGGTTTGCCGGAACGCAACGCCACTTGGCAAAGGGCCTCGTGCAGGTCGCAATGGTCGGGAGAGAGCACCACAACGGCATCGCTCTTTTCAACCAGTTCTTCCATGGTCAAACAACGGGTAACGCCGTATTTCTCACACCAAGCATCGGTGGTCAAACCGCCGTCCGGATGGTCGGTCACCGCATAAGCATAGGCAACTTGGCAATCCGGATCGATTTCTTTGAGCCACGTGGGATAATTGTTGGCGTGCCACTCGTCCAGAAAATAGTCAATAAAACCGATTAACATAAAAAAGACCTCCTTTTTATAATAAGGGGATGTATCCCCTTGATACCGCAGAAAGTGTGATACTATGAAAAAGAATAGTTCAAAATTTCACTTTGACAATTCTTTCGAAGAAAATTTGCAACAATACGGCGCAATACAGCTGTATCAAATCGGTGATCTGTATTGCGAAGGCGGTTACGAAGTGGCCACGCATCACCAAACGTATCACGAAATCACGTACGTTACGGCGGGTTCAGGTGTGTGCACATTTAACAAACGGCCGTTTCGCGTGGGGGAAGGGGCTATTTTTCTCTCCCCCAAAGGAAGCGAGCACAGCATCAGCAGCAGCCGCTATAATCCGTTGCGATATTTCTATTGCGCTTTTAAATTTGATCACACGCATCCCAACTACGTGCATTTTGCGGAGTTGGAAAAGCTATTAACGAACGCGCATGCATTGTTGGCAATGGATCAGTATACGTTGGATACCGTGTTTGCCTTGTTGTTTCGCGAACTGCAAACACAACACAAAGACAAAGACGTGCTTATTGAAGCAGGCCTCACGCAATTGCTGTTATTGACACGGCGTTGCTTTGAAGAAAACAATACCGACGCTCGCGGTTCCTACATTGCATCGGCCGGCAGTAAAAAACAACGATTGGTGCGGCAAGTGGTGCAGTACATTGACAGCCATATCTTCCACATCAAAAACTTGAGTGAAATCAGTGATGAATTGGATTACAGTTATTCGTATATCACACAAGTGTTTTCCTCTACTATGGGAGTGGGCCTCAATGCCTACTACCGTGAAAAGCGAATGAAAAAGGCGGAAGAACTGTTACAGCAAAACGTGCCTGTTACCCGTGTGGCAGAAGTGATGGGGTTTGACACCGTACAATCGTTTAGCCGTTCGTTTAAAAACTTTTTCGGCGTATCCCCATCGCGCTACCGTACCGACTACATTGTATCACAAAAACAGTCCTCGTCAACGAATTAACACAAATAGTGTAAAAAATGTTAAATTTTTGTGCAACTACGGATATTTGCAATTGGGAAAAAGTGCGGTATGATTACAAATGAAAGGTGAGACCACTTTTCGGTACAAACTCATATTTTTAAGGAGGATTTACCATGAAAGTAGCGATTATCGGTTGCGGTACCATTGCGAACAGTGCGCACATCCCGGCGTATATGAAAAACCCTGAGGCAGAGATCGTGTATTTCTGCGATATTATTCCTGAGCGCGCCCAAGAGGCCGTTGAAAAATACGGTTGCGGCAAAGCGGTTGTGGATTACAAAGAAGTGTTGGCCGATCCCGAAATTGAAGCGGTTTCGGTGTGCACCCCCAACAACGTTCACGCGCCCATCGCCATGGATGCGTTGCGCGCCGGCAAAAACGTGCTCTGCGAAAAACCGGCGGCTCGCACCTATGCGGAAGCCCTTGAAATGCAAAAAGTGCAACACGAGACCGGTAAAGTTCTCAACATCGGTGTTGTGAACCGTTTCAACAACGCGGTTAACCTCATCAAAGACTATATCGATTCCGGCAAACTCGGCGAAGTGTATCATGTGTACATCAGCTTCCGTTGCCACCGTTCCATTCCCGGGCTCGGCGGCGCTTTCACCACCAAATCCATTGCGGGCGGCGGTGTGTTGATCGACTGGGGCGTGCACTTGATGGACATTGCGATGTACTGTTGCGGCGATCCCAAACCGTTGACGGTTACCAGTGAAAACTTCTGCAAACTCGGCAAAAATATGACCGAGTATGCGTTCCAAGATATGTGGGCCGGCCCTCCGAAGTACGACGGCACCTATGATGTGGACGATTCCGTTACCGGCTTGATCCGTACCGCGGGTCCTGTTTTCACCGTGCACGGTGCGTGGGCGCAAAACATCAACCAAACGGAAATGTATATCGACTTTATGGGCGACAAAGCGGGTATCCGTTTGATCTACGGTCAAGATTTCACGGTGTACACTGCCGAGCACGGCGCGCTTGTGGAATACAAACCCAAGTTCACCTCCGAGCCGCACTTTGAAACCGAAATCAACAAGTTTATCGAATGCAACAAGACCGGTGAGAAATTGCCGTCTCATATCGACTCGGTCATCATCACGGCGAAGATGATGCAAGCGATGTACGATTCTGCCGAAGCGCATCGCGAAATCGTATTGGATTAACGGAGGAACAGGGATATGGCAAGATTTCCCATCGGAATTATGGCGGACTGGCTTCGCCTTCCGTTTGCCGAAAGCATCGCCAAAAGCCGCGAACTCGGTGCGCAAGGTGTGCAACTCTATGCGGTAGAGGGTGAAATGGCTCCTGAAAACCAAACGGCAGCCACCATTGCGGAAAAACGCCGCATTTTGAATGACAACGGCATTGAGATCTCCGCTCTTTGCGGTGACCTCGGCGGCCACGGCTTTGCCATTGCCGAGGAAAATCCGTTTAAGATTGAGCGTTCCAAGCGTATTGTGGATCTTGCCTTGGAACTCGGCGGTAATGTGGTTACCACCCACATTGGTGTGGTGCCGCACGACAGCAATTGCGACCGCTATAAAGTGATGCAAGCGGCTTGCAACGAGTTGGCGGAATATGCACATAAAAACGGCGCGTGGTTTGCCATTGAAACCGGTCCCGAACCCGCCGACCGTTTGCGCACCTTCCTTGACGGGCTTGGCTGCAAAGGAGTAGGTGTTAACCTTGACCCTGCTAACCTCGTGATGGTGACGGACGATGATCCGGTTGCCGCGGTACATACGCTGGCACCTTACATTGTTCATACCCACGCGAAAGACGGTGTGATGCTCAAAAAGACCGATCCGCAAGTGATCTACGATTTCTTTGCGGAAGGTGGTATCGGGGATCTTCGTTTGGAAGAATACTTCCTCGAAACGCCACTCGGTCAGGGCAAGGTTGATTTTGATGCCTATTTGGCGGCATTGAAAGAGATCGGCTACACCGGTTACCTTACCATCGAACGTGAGGTCGGTGCCGACCCGACGGCCGATATTCAATTGGCCGTGGAATTCCTTAACGCCAAAATGTAACAAATACAAAAACGGTGGATATCCCGCGCGGATATCCACCGTTTTTTAATCTGCATAGTGAACAAGTTCGGTAAGGGGTTTGCGCTTTTTAACTCGCAATTCATTATCGGCCGCATACCCCAAGGTGATGACCAAGCGCACGGGGTGTTCAAGCAAACATACCTCACGAATGGTTTTATCGTTAAACCACCCCAGAATACAGTTGGAAAGCCCTTGTGCGGTGGCCTCAGCGGTGAGATAGGCGGTAACAATGCCGATATCCAGTGAACGGTAATCGTTTCCCTTTGCCTTGGCACCGAATGCGGCGGTTTTTACATAAGGTTCTTCCGACAAAACAAGGAGAACGGGAGCTTCTTTGGCAAAACCGTTCATGCCCATAGCCGTGGTGGACTTTGCGACCTGTTGTGCCGCCTCACCGCGGCACACGGTAATGCGGTAGGGTTGACCATTACAAGCGGAGGGGGCCAAACGGGCTGCTTCCAATATTGCGTTTAGTTTTTCTTCTTCTACCGCACGGTTGGGATCATACCGACGGCAAGATTGGCGAGTTTGCGCAATTTTCATAAAGTTCATGGGTAGATCACCTCAAAAAGAGTATACCGTATTTTTGAATTAAAAACAAGCATTGGTTGAATCGGTGAAAAAATTGTGCTATACTGATACTCGAGAATTTTGAAGGAGTTCACGCTATGCCGTTTTTACCTCTCACAACCGAAGAGATGCAACAACGCGGATGGGACCGCCCCGATTTTGTGGTGGTGACAGGGGATGCCTATGTTGACCATCCTTCGTTTGGTACCGCGATTATTTCGCGAGTGTTGGAACACGCGGGGTATCGCGTATGCATTGTGTCGCAACCCAAAACCGATGCGGATTATACCCGTTTCGGCACACCGCGGTTAGCCTTTTTGGTAAACGGCGGCAACATTGACTCCATGGTGGCACATTATACTGCCGCCAAAAAACCGCGTAGTGACGATGCCTATACAGCCGGCGGTAAAGCGGGGGGGCGTCCCGATCGTGCGGTGATCGTCTACTGTCGGCAGCTGCGCCGTTTGTTTGGTGACGTACCGATTGCCATTGGCGGTTTGGAGGCCTCTCTTCGCCGCTTCGCGCACTACGATTATTGGGATGACCGTGTTCGCCCTTCCATTTTAGTGGATTCGGGTGCCGATTTGCTTATGTACGGTATGGGTGAAAAGCACATTGTGGAAATTGCTGACCGGTTGCGTGATGGTGCATCCATACGCGCCCTTACCGATATTCGCGGCACGTGTTATGCCGTGCTCACAACGGAATATGAACCGCTTCCCGTTCGTGAATGCCCCTCGTTTGAAGCGGTAGCAGAAATAAGCGAGCAAGGGAAAAGACGCTATGCGGAGTCGTGCCGTATTCAGCAGGAAGAACACGATGCCGTGCGCGGAAAGGCGGTCATTCAACGTCACGGCAAGGTCATTGTAGTGCAAAATCCGCCGATGCCTCCGCTCACTACCGAAGAAATGGATGCGGTGTATGCTTTGCCGTTTATGCGCACCTACCATCCGTCGTATGAAAAACTCGGCGGAGTCCCCGGCATTGAAGAAGTGAAATTCTCCATCATCCACAACCGCGGATGCTACGGTGCGTGTAATTTCTGTTCCCTTGCGTATCACCAAGGGCGGCAAATTTCTTGCCGCAGCCACGAATCGGTAATCGAAGAAGCCAAACGCATCACCGCGATGCCGGATTTTAAAGGGTATATTCACGATGTGGGGGGGCCTACCGCCAACTTTCGTACTTCGGCGTGTGATGCACAAGCAAAACGCGGAGTTTGCGCCGAAAAAAAATGTTTGGCGCCCACGCGTTGTCCCGCAGTCAAAGTTGACCATCGCGATTACCTTTCGCTTCTTCGCAAATTGCGTGTACTTCCCAAAGTGAAAAAGGTGTTTATTCGTTCGGGCATTCGGTTCGACTATCTCATT
>JAZULW010000040.1:0-7302 GCA_045603285.1 Acutalibacteraceae bacterium
GGTGGCGTTTACCTGATTGCAAGCGGCGTATGAAAAAACAAAAAAAGAAAGAAACGGAAAACCGTTTCTGTCTTTTGTTTTGTATATGGGTTATGCCAATTCTGCGAAATATTTGATGGTGCGGACCATTTGGCTGGTGTAGGAGTTTTCGTTGTCGTACCAGGACACGACCTGCACTTGGTAGGTATCCTCGTCGATCTTCGCGACCATGGTTTGGGTCGCATCGAACAAGGAGCCGTAGCGGATGCCGATGATGTCGGAAGACACGATCTGATCTTCGTTGTAACCATAGGATTCGGTAGCGGCGGCTTTCATCGCGGCGTTGATGCCTTCTTTGGTGATGTCCTTACCTTTGACAACGGCCACCAAGAGGGTGGTGGAACCGGTGCAGGTGGGCACACGTTGGGCAGAACCGATGAGTTTGCCGTTGAGTTCGGGGATAACCAAACCGATGGCTTTGGCAGCACCGGTGGAGTTGGGAACGATGTTTTGTGCGCCGGCGCGGGCACGGCGGAGGTCACCTTTGCGGTGAGGACCGTCGAGAATCATTTGGTCGCCGGTGTAGGCGTGCACGGTGGTCATGATACCGCTTTGGATGGGCGCATAGTCGTTGAGCGCTTTGGCCATGAGAGCCAAGCAGTTGGTGGTGCAGGAAGCGGCGGAGATGATGGTATCGTCCGCGGTGAGGGTTTCGTGGTTCACGTTGAACACAATGGTTTTGAGGTCGTTGCCCGCGGGAGCGGAGATAACGACTTTCTTTGCGCCGGCATCAATGTGAGCCTGGCTCTTGTCTTTGCTGCAGTAGAAACCGGTGCATTCGAGCACCACGTCCACGCCGATCTCGCCCCAAGGAAGGTCAGCGGCGTTTTTCTCGGCATAGATTTTGAGGACTTTGCCGTCCACGGTGATGGTGCCGGCTTCGTCATCCGCCGCAACGGTGTGACCGTCGTAACGGCCTTGCGCGGTGTCATACTTCAAGAGATGAGCGAGCATGCTGGGTTTGGTGAGGTCGTTGATGGCCACGATCTCGTAGCCTTCGGCGCCGAACATTTGACGGAACGCCAAACGGCCGATACGGCCAAAACCATTGATTGCAACTTTAACTGCCATGATTCTATTCCTCCAAAATTTTATTTTATGAGTGTATTTTACACTCTTTTTACCGTTTTTTCAAGGTGTTTACCGCAATTTTTACCAACCTGCCGTATTTTTATACGGCACGACCAATAAATTCGGTTTTGCGGTATGTTTTTCGGTTAATATTGCTCATTGTCGGGGTTTTGCAGCAAGCGAAGAATGAAATCTTCCAATTCGAGGGGTTTGGGCGGCTCCTCTTCGACAACCCGTTCTTCTTCGGGAGCGGGAATCTCTTCGAAGAACACCTCGTCCTCTGCTTCGGGGGGCGTGAGGGTTTCGACCACGACGTCGTCCGAAGGAGTCGGTTGTTCAACGACTCCTTCTTCGACGAGCGGTTCTTGCTCGACGGGTTCTTTCGCAGGAACGTAGGCGGCGGCAAAGCCGAAGGCGAGCAGACACACACCGAGGTCAGCCGACGTGACGAGGCCGGTGTTGTACCACGCTTCCTGTTCGCCGAGCAATGCCATCGCCACACGGGTGACGCACGACACGGCGGTGAGCATTCCCGTCACGAGGGAAAGCCCAAGGAAAAACCGCGGCGGTTTATCGGGGAGCATCACAAAGCGGGCAAATGCCAAGAAAAACAACATTTCGGCGAGCACCATCGCCAAATCGTACCAATGGCGCATCACGGGGAGGGAACTGTAGTACGACACCTCATACTGACACACGCGAAGCCACACCCACCCGAGGGGGAAAAGGGCGAGCACGTTAACAAAGACGGAAAGCGGTTTGCCGCCGTACCACGCGAGGCCTTGCAGCACGAAAAACGCACCGCCAAGCAACGAGAAAACAAGCAGAATACCGATGAGAAAGGCGGAAAGGGAGGCAGGCGTTTGGTCAGACGGGTAGGGCCAGATAGCGGAGAAGCGCCAAGAAAAGAACGTGCTGACCGCGGAAAAAGCCATGGTGACACCGGTGAACACCGCGCCGACGGATACAAGAGAGAATCCTTGCTGCGGCACGGCGGCAGGGCGCCGATCGCTCAGCACGAGCAAGGCGGTTGCCGCAAGGAGCACCAACCAAAACAGAAAGGTAGTGAGAAAACCGCCTTCACCGTTGGCAATGCGCGGTGCGGCCAAAATGCGCAAAAACGCCAGCACGGCGGTTACCGAAACAGCACCGATGACGGTGACGGATTTTTTAGGTTGCATGGATTCACCCGATTTCAAGCAAAATACACCTTATTATAGCAGATGCACAAGCAGAAATCAACTGCCTTGCACGCGTAACTGCAGTTTTTCTACCCACCCTTTTTGGAATTTGAGCGACACGTACCCCACGAGCGCCATTATCAGACCGCCGAGGGCATCCAATATCAGGTCTGCCATTGTGTCGTGCAGAGCGGCGCGGCCGCTGAACGCCGCCCCGTCCCACGGACCGAATTTTTGCATATTGGTGCCGAGAAGCCCGTCAGCGGCAAACTCGTACACTTCCCACGCCACCCCGACGGTGACGGCAAAACAAAAGGTGAACACCGCCACGAACAACGGGGAAAGGGTGACGGGAACACGGTCACTTTTGTTGAGCAATTGTATGACCGAAAAGGCCAGTGCACCGAGCATTAAGCCGCTGAAGCCGTGCAGGATATTGTCCCAATGAGGAATGCGGTAGTAAAAATTGCGCACTTCCCCTAAATAGATGGACGCGTACAAAAACACCGCGTACAAAATCATCATCCGCGAGGGAATGACCAATCCCCACCGCCGCCGCAACAAAGTGGGAAATCCCATGGCGAGAATGCCCACCGCGCATTGGAGAAGCATCAGCACGTAGTCACTTTTGACGCGCGCGTGCGCCTCGGCGGTTTCATACGGGGCACCCGCCATGGTGACGGCTACCCAAATAAGCGAGCCGAGGAGTGTAAACAGGACACACAGGAACACGAAGTTTTCCCAAAACTGTTCGTTTTTTTTCGTTTTCACGTCGTTATCACCCTCACACAGTATAAAACACGAGTGGTGCGAAAAATGTAAACAAAGCGTGACGAGAATGTGAAGAAATGACTTGTCAGACAGGCGAAAGTGCGGTATAATTAAAAAGATTATAAGGAAAGGAGCCTCGCCGATGAGATGGACGATGCCTGACGGCACGGCGTTTGTGGGAAACGAAGCCGCCAAAACGCAACTATCTGCTTGTGTAAAAGGCGGGGCTTTCCCCCACGCGATCTTGATCGAAGGTCCTGTGGGAAGCGGGCGGCGCACGTTGGCGCGCCTACTGGCGGCCGCTGCGTTGTGTGAGGGGGAGGACGTGCCGTGCGGTGCGTGTTCCGCTTGCCGCCGCGTGTTTGCGGGCATTCATCCCGACGTGACCGAGGTGGGCGGAACGGGGGAAGCCCGTTCGTTCCACGTGGACGAGATTCGACGGTTGCGTGAAGAAGCGTATATTTTGCCCAACGAGGGGCGCCGTCGTGTGTTTGTGTTGCGCGAGGCGGGGCAGATGACCGAGCAAGCGCAAAACGCGTTGCTCAAATTGCTGGAAGAACCGCCGCCGCACGTGGTGTTTTTGATGACGTGCGAACAACGGTTTCAGTTGCTGGATACCGTGCTATCCCGCGTGTTCCCCGTAACGTTGACGGGGGTGGATCTTGACGAAGCAACGGCGGTGTTGTCCGCCCGTTTTCCCGACAAGGCGCGCGAAGAACTGCACCGTGCCGCCGCGTTGTGGGGTGGGGTGATCGGGCAGGCAGACGAAAGTTTGCGCGGCGCAACTTACGGGGAGATACTGGAAACGGTGTCGGCTCTCGCAAACGGCATTGCGGCGACGGCGGAGTTGGAACTGTTAAAAGCCACCGCACGATTGGAAAAACGCAAAGACACCGTCAGCGCGGTGATGAGTGGATTGCAACTGGTATTGCGCGATGCACTTGCGGCGCGAAGCGGTGCCGAAACACGGCTTTCCACCGACCAAGCGGCCGCTGAAATGCTTTCGCGGCAACTCACGGGGCGGCAGTTGATGGACGTGCTGTCCGTTTTGGACGAGTTGCAACAAGCACGGCGGTATAATATGAATCACACGTTGTTTATTACGGCGCTTTGCGCTCGCCTTCGTCGGGCGGCGGGGCGCTGATACGTCGAAAAAAGGAAGGTACTGTTTATGGCAACCATCGTGGGTATCCGCTTTAAAACCAGCGGCAAGACCTATTATTTTGATGCCGCGGGACACACGTTTGCACGCGGCGACCACGCCATTGTGGAAACATCGCAGGGGCTGGAATGCGGCGAAGTGGTGTTTCCCAACCGCGAGTTGGCGGAGGAAGAACTGAACAAGCCGTTAAAACCCGTGGTGCGCGTGGCAACCGACGAGGATTTGAAACGCGTGGCGGAAAACGAGAAAAAAGAGAAAGACGCGATGCGCGTATGCGCGGAAAAAATTGCGGCGCACGGCTTGGAGATGAACTTGGTGCGCGCGGAATATGCGTTTGACGGGTCGAAAGTGTTGTTTTACTTCACCGCCGACGGGCGCGTGGATTTCCGCAATTTGGTGAAAGACCTCGCGGGCGCGTTTCACACGCGCATTGAATTGCGCCAGATTGGGGTGCGCGACGAAGCGAAGATGCTCGGTGGCCTTGGCATTTGCGGGCAACCGCTGTGTTGTTCCCGTTTTTTGAACGAGTTTGCACCCGTGTCCATCAAGATGGCCAAAGAGCAAGGATTGTCACTCAACCCCACCAAAATTTCGGGGTCGTGCGGGCGGCTCATGTGTTGCCTGAAATACGAGCAAGAAGCGTATTCGTCGCTCATTCGGGTCACCCCCAAACAAGGCGCGGTGGTGAACACCCCTGAGGGGCGCGGTGTGGTGACGGAAGTGAGTTTGTTGACGGGGACATTAAAAGTGCGGTTGGACAAAGCCCCCGATTCGCCCCCCGTTTCGATGAAGCGCGACGAGGTGAAAGTGATCCGCGACGGCAAAACCGTTCCCGCTTCCGCCGAGGAACAAACGGAGGAATAACCGATGGAATGGTATATTGTATACGCTCTGTGCGCCGTCATCGTGGTGTTATTGGTGGTACTGCTGGCGCGCAAACCCCGCGATAATGCGAAAGAGCACGTCGCGGACAGCGAACGCCGATTGCGTGAGGAACTGGCCGCCACCCGTCGGGAACTGACCGACGCGCTCAAAGAAATGAACCGCATCATCACCGAGGGGCAAAAAGAGACCCTCAAGTTGGCGGGCGAAAATCAGGAAAAACAAAACGCGGCGCTGACGGCGGCGGTGAAAGGGTTGCAGGAAAGCAACGAGAAAAAGCTGGACCAAATGCGCGAAACGGTGGACGAAAAGTTGCAAAAAACGCTCACGGCGCGGCTGGATTCCAGTTTTAAGACGGTGGGCGAACAGTTGCAAAACGTCTACAAGTCGCTCGGTGAGATGAAAGAGTTGGCGGGCGGCGTGTCCGACCTGCAACGCGTGCTCACCAACGTGAAAGCGCGCGGCACGTGGGCGGAAGTGCAACTCGGCAATATTTTGGAGCAGACGCTGACGAGCGAGCAATTTGCCCGCAACGTGTCGGTGCGCAACAACGGCGAGTTGGTGGAGTATGCCATTCGCATCCCGTCCCGCGAGGACGACGGCTCGTTTGTGTGGCTGCCCATCGACTCCAAGTTCCCGCAAGAGGATTACGTGCGGTTGTGCGATGCCGCCGAACGCGCGGACAAGGACGGGGTGGAAGCCGCCGCCAAAGCGCTGGAACGGGTGCTGAAAAACGAAGCCAAGACCATCGCGGATTTGTATATTGAGGTGCCGAAAACCACCGATTTTGCCATTATGTTTTTGCCCACCGAGGGGTTGTATGCCGAGGTGCTGCGCCGCCCGGGACTGATGGAGGAGCTGCAGAACAAGTACCGTGTGATGGTGTGCGGACCGACGACGGTGACCGCGTTTTTGAACACCTTGCGGATGGGGTTCCGCACGCTGGCCATCGACAAACGCGCCGCCGAGGTGTGGAAAGTGCTGGGCGCCGCCAAGGCGCAGTACGACAAGTTTGAAGAGTTGCTGGTGAAAGCGAAAAAGAAGATCAACGAGGCGGGGGACGCGCTGGACGGCGTGCAACACCGCAACGAGATGATTCAAAAGAAACTCCGCAAGGTGGAAGAGCTGGAAAGCGGCGAAGCGGACAGTTTGTTGTCGCTGGCCGCACCGGAAATGGACGAAGAATGAGAAAACGAGGAGAACGCTGTGCGTTCTCCTCGTTTTTGTAGGGGCGGTAGCCGTTTTTAAGTTTTTTCTGAAAGTCAACAAGCCCCGCGCCGAACGCGAAGGGTTGCTGAGGATAATAAAAAGAGAGCAGTGCCCTCCTTTTTCACTCAAACATAACGCCTTTCTATATTTTGCAACTGATTTTCTTTAAGTTCCTTTAGTTTTCTTTGACCTATATTCACATAAATGCAGTCGGCACACGCACCCGTTATATCTACCTTAATTTCCTCTAAAAGACAGTTGTTATTTCTTTGGTAGATGCAGAAAATATTTTCACAAGTCATAGAATCACCCTTTAAACTATATCATACAAAGAAACAAAATGCAACCATAAATGGTTATATAAACACAACCGAAAACGGACATAATATTGTTTTGGGTGATGAGTATGTTTAAAATTGACAATGAACTAAAAAACGCCAACACACCGCGCACTGTACGATTTACCGAATCGCTTTTTGAGCAACTTAACAAAACTGCGGCAAATAACAATATTTCCTTTAATTTGCTTGTGTTACAGTGCTGTAAATACGCGCTTGATAACATAGAAAGCGAAGAAAACAAATAAGGAAAGCAACCGCAACGAGATGATTCAAAAGAAACTCCGCAAGGTGGAGGAGCTGGAAAGCGGCGAAGCGGACAGTTTGTTGTCGCTGGCCGCACCCGAGATGGACGAAGAATGAAAAAGGTTGACAAACGTTCACAGAGGTGATAAAATAGGGGTGTAGGAAGCGGTATGAGTAGACAAAGGGAGACCCTATGACTCGATCGGTACACCAAAAACAAAACCGTTAAGCGCACAACTTCGGGAAAGTTGTGCCCTTTTTTGCACCCGAAAGGAGAGAAATGTATGAAAAAGGGACGAATGGGGATAACAGCGTTGGCATTTGCCATACTGTTGTGTGCGTGTACGCAAGGCTCTCCCGACGGGACGACCACCGAAACCGTCACCACGACCACCGTGCAGAC
>JAZULW010000041.1:0-9833 GCA_045603285.1 Acutalibacteraceae bacterium
CGCCCTACGGGCGGCGGGAGGTTTGGCTCCCATCGGCTATAGGGCTATGCCCGAAAATAAAATACCCCCGCTATGCGGGGGTATTTTATTTTTATATCCTTATTTTGTCACGATCTTGCTTTCCAGCGATTGTTCGGCAAGCACCATGTAGATCTTGCCTTGCGCGAAGACGGCGGGCGTGCCGTCCTCTTCGGTGAAGGAGAACGAAGTGTCGTTGCGGTCAAAGATGATTTTGCGGTAGGTGCCGCCCGAGAACAAATAGGCGGTGCCTTTGCCGTTTTTAAACGCAATGTGTTGCGAGGACTCGGCATAGCGTTCGGCATACATCACCAACACGTTGGCCACTTTGATCTGGTTGCCCGCCAAAGATTGGTGGGGCTTGTGGGAGTCGATGGTACCGATGTTTTTGCCGTACAGACCGGTGGCCTCGTCGTAAATAAAGGTTGCACGGTGGCTGGGGGTGGTGTTCAGTTGCACCGTGGTCGCCGTGGCACTGCCTTTCTTGTCACCAAAGGTGAAGGGCAGATCTTTAATGCGTTCGGTGGAGAACGATTTCTTTTCCAGCAATCCGACCAATTCGTCACCCGTCACAAGACTATGCTCGTGATCGATGCGGCTTTTCAAATCGGGATCGCGCCAGAAATACTGTTTGCCCTGCGCAAGCGCGTTCACGCGGTCCAGCACACCCGTGTTCAGGATGGCGTCGGCACCGGTGCTGCCGCCTGCGTGCACGTATACCGCGCCGAGCGAACGGGCGGTCGCCACAAAGGGCGTGCGCGCGGAACGAACGGGGCCGTAGGTATCGGGAATGCGTTTCACGCTGGCAAACGCGGTCAACAAACGCGGAATGGCGCCTTCGGTTTCGCATTCAAAGTAAAAATCGGCTTTGTCAATTTCAATTTGATTGCCGATCACTTTGCTGTCGTTGGGAACCATGATGGCCACGGGACGGGACGGCTCGTCTTTGTTCAGGTCATACGCACCGGTAAGCGCGTTGTAGATCTTGCCTTCCACCGACTGGGTGGGTTTGGTGGTTCCGGTGGATTCCACGGTGGTCGTGGTGGTGGCTTCGGTGGTGGTACCGTTGCCTTCCCCTTTACCGCCCGAACAAGCGGCACACGTCACCAAAAGGGCGGCAACCATGAGCAGACAGAGAAAACGTTTCATAGTGACAAAACTCCTTTAAATTGTGGTTCGTTCAACAGTATACACCACATTTTGCGAAAAAGCAAGAAATTGACAAAGAAAAAAAGAATGGTATAATATAGCAAGAATGCACAAAATGCCCTCATAGTTAAATGGATATAACAGCCCCCTCCTAAGGGGCCGTTGCAGGTTCGATTCCTGCTGGGGGCGCCACAAAAATCCCGTTCACGTAAGTGGACGGGATTTTTTACGTATAACCGCTTGGTGGCAGGTTCGGGTGGGCCCTATCATCTGATCCACGCGAGGATTTCACACAGGAGATATAAGACGGGTTGGTGCAACAGGTATACCCACAACGAGTGTTTGCCCACCGCGGCAAGCCACGGAAAACGGCTGCGGTAGGCCCATTTGGGGCATTTCCAACGCCCGATGAACGTGCCCGCAAAAAAGCAAAACGCCCACGGCAACAGCGGGAAATAATCGCCGCTGAGCGTCACGGGGCACAACCCGAACGCGTACAACAGCGGATGATCGGTGGCAGCAGGGGGGACGGCGAGGGTGAACACACCGCGGATGCCGAAATACCCGCCGCTGTCGGCGGGGACGTGATAGGTGAGCACAAACAAGAGCATACAGACGATGAGCCCCAGCCACGCGGGAATGTACTTGAGGGTGGGACGCAACAAGGCAAACAACAAAATGCACGCCGAAAGCAGATGCAGAACCCCAAACCAAATGTAGTGATCGGGGGTGAGCATCCGCCAAAACACCGCGCACCACATCACCCCCGAAAGCAACAACGCAATGCCGAGTAAGGCCGCGCCGCGTTTGGCGTTGTTGTGCGAAAAATGGCAGGACACACCGCACAAACACACAAACAGCGCGGCAAACCACGGTTGCGCCGGTTGGAAAAACCGAAACAACACGCGGCAAACCTCCACGTCAAACGTGTATCCCACGAGATAAAAGGCGTGATAAAACACCATCAAGACAATGGCAAAGCCGCGCAACTCGTCCAAAAACGAAATGCGGCGGCGCGGTCGGTTTACGGCCATAAAAATCCCTCTTTTCTCAAAGAGCAGTATACCATAAAGGTGCCGAAAAAGAAAGGGGGAATGCGACACGGAGAAACGGGGGATTTTTCACCCAAAATCTACCACCAAAAATAGTGGAGCTTTTCGATAATTAGGACTTGATTTTTTTATAAAAAGGGGCTATAATGTATCTGTGTGGTGAAAAGTGGTGCGAAGTGGGGAGTTTCCACAGTTTCCACAGAGTTTTCCACATTGTTTCAAAAAATAGAGGAAAACGCGAAAAAATCGCGAAAAATTTTCAAAAATCACGGAAAAGGGGGAAATGCCGCGCATGTTGTACGGTCGCTTTCAACACAATATTGATGCCAAAGGCCGTTTGTTCGTGCCTGCCAAATTGCGCGAAAGGCTCGGCATGTCGTTCATTGCCGCCGCGGTGATGGACCATTGCGTGTGCCTCTATTCCGTGGACGAATGGAACAAACTGCAAGAAGGTCTGGCCGAAATGCCGCTCACCAAAGCGCGCAAATTGCAACGCTACCTTTCCGCCAACGCGGTGGATGCACAGGTAGACTCGCAAGGCCGTATCTTGCTTCCCAAACATTTGCTTGACTATGCGAACCTCCAAAAAGAGGCGTTGGTCATCGGTGCCGGCAACCGCGCCGAAATTTGGAATCCCGCCGCATACGAAGCCGATATGGAAACCATGACTTCCGAAGAAGTGGAAGCCGAATTTATGGAACTTGGGTTCTGATATGGGTGAGTGGGACAGCGGGTATCACCGCCCGGTACTGTTGGACGAAACGCTGGATGCTTTACATATTCGTCCGGATGGCTGCTACCTTGACGGTACGGCGGGCGGCGGCGGTCACTCGTTTGCCATTGCTTCGAAATTGACGACGGGCCGTTTGATCGCCCTTGACCAAGACCCCGATGCGATCCGGCAAGCCACCGCAAGGCTCCAAGGCCTTCCCGCCACGGTGGTGCGCGAAAATTTCCGCTTTATGGGGCGCGCGCTGGACACGCTCGGCATTGACGGAGTGGACGGCATTTTGCTGGATATCGGCGTGTCGTCGCACCAACTGGACGTACCTGAACGCGGCTTTTCGTATCATCACGAAGCACCGCTCGATATGCGGATGAGTCAGGAAGGGGAAACCGCCGCCGATTTGTTGGCGCGGCTTTCCGAACAGGAACTGGCCGACATCTTCTTCCGCTTCGGTGAAGAAAAATTTTCGCGGCGCATTGCGGCGGCGATCGTGGCACAGCGGCAAACCGAACCGTTGACCACCACCCTGCAACTGGCCGAACTGATAAAACAGGCCTATCCGGCCGCCGCCCGTCGTGACGGGCACCCCGCACGGCGCGTGTTTCAAGCCTTGCGCATTGCGGTAAACGGTGAGCTCGACTGTTTGGCTGAGGCACTGGACGCGGCGTTTGACCGCCTGAACGTGGGCGGCCGCTTGGCAATCATCACGTTCCATTCGCTGGAAGACCGTATGGTCAAACAACGCTTTGCCGGTTGGTGTCAAGGGTGCACCTGTCCCAAAGAATTTCCCGTTTGTGTGTGCGGCAACACACCGCGCGGCCGCTTGGTGCTCAGAAAACCCGCCGAGGCGAGCGAAAAAGAATTAACCGAAAACCCCCGCAGCCGCAGTGCCAAACTGCGCTGCATCGAGAAGTTATAAAGAGAGGAGAGGAATAGCATGGCACAACACAATGCGGCATACGATTTGTCGTTGTTTGAAAAGAAAAAAGCCAACGTGACTCCTCTCCGTTCCAAACGCGCCACCAAAGCGGAAAAACGCCGCCAAAAGATTCAAAAATGGCTCAACGGCACGGCGGCTTTTGTGGTATCGTGTTTGGTGTTGGCGGTGGTAAGTTTAATGATCACCAGCCAAGTCAAACTCACCGAGATCAACAACGCCATCAACAAACAAGAATCGCTTTACATAGAAGCGCTCAGCGAAACCAAACGGTTGGAGAGCGAACTGGCGGCCAAAACGTCGGCGCAAAGCGTGGAAGAATACGCGCTCAGCGTGGGTTTGCGGCCGATGGAATCCGGACAGATCGATTACATCACCGTAACCGTTCCGGAACAAACGGAACAAGCACAAAAAACGTTGTGGGCGTCCATTATGGGCGCCATCAAGGCGTGGCTGAACTAAACCGCGCTAAATCAGGATGAGAGTTCTACTCGGCGGCTGCCGCCGCATACTATGAGTAGAACCTCGGATGTGTGAGAGTTGGGATGTGATGTCTTAACTCTCTTTTTTCCTTAAAAGGACAAGGAAAAAGGACAAGAACCGACACGCGAGGTGACCGAAATGAACACGATAGCACAGGAAAAACAAAAACGCAAAAGCGACCGCGCCGTGCGTGCGCGTTCCGTTTTTTTGATGGTGGCGATATTTGCCTGTTTTTGTTTGCTTATCGGGAACTTTTTCTACATTCAAGTATTCCAAAACGAAATGTGGAAAAAACGCGCCGTGTCGCAACAACTGGCCGACATAGAAGTTCCCGCTTCCCGCGGGCAGATCTACGATGCCAACATGGCGGTGCTCGCACTCACGCGGGAAGTGTATACCGTGATTATGGACCCCAGTAACATCAAAGACGCCGCCACGCGGGATATGATTGTGGAAGAAGTCTCTGCACGGCTGGACGTGGACAAAGAAAAACTGCGCGAACAGGCAAGCGACAGCAGCTCGCAGTACAAAGTGGTAAAAACCAAACTAAACAAGGCGGACGGGGACGCGTTTAAAGCGTGGGCCAAGGAACAAAAACTCACCACGGTGTTTTATTTGGTAGACGATTTTAAACGCGAATACCCTCTGAAAAACCTGCTTTCCTGCACCCTGGGGTTCGTGGGAACGGATAACCAAGCGCGCGAAGGGTTGGAATTGCAATACGACAGTATCCTGTCGGGCACGCCCGGCCGTATGGTTGTCACGCAAAACGAAAACGGCGACCGATTGCCCAACTCGCTCAACTATGAATACGTGGTAGACGCGGTGGACGGTCACAGTTTGGTGCTCACCGTGGACCAATACGTGCAACAAGTGGCGGAAAAGTACCTGCAAGAAACGGTAGACCAATACGCCGCCACCAACCGCGGCTGCGCCATTGTGATGGACGTCCAAACGGGTGCGATTTTGGCTCTCGCGGTGAAAGGGGACTACGACCCCAATAACTACCTTGCCATCGGCAACCCCACTTTGGCGGAACAAATCGCCCAATTGTCGGGGGACGAATACAACGAAGCGCTGGTAAAAGCGCGCTTGGAACAATACCGCAACAAGTCGCTTGATTTTTACGAGCCCGGTTCGGTGTTCAAAACCTTCACCGCCGCAATGGGTTTGGAAGAAGGCCTTGTGAAGGAAGAGGACACGTTCTATTGCAGCCCCTTTACCATTGCCGACCGCACGATGGAATGCTGGGCCGACCATTCGCACGGCCAACAAACCTTTACGCAAGCCATCGCCAACTCGTGCAACCCCGTCTTTATGACGGTGAGCCAAAAGATTGGCACACGGTTGTTTTCCAAATATTACACGGGTTTTGGTTTCACCGAAAAAACGGGTGTGGATATGCTGGGCGAGCCGTCGGTTTCCGCCAACCTCTACCACACCGCCGACCGCATCACCCCTGTGGACGTGGCTACCTCGTCCATCGGCCAAACCTTTAAAGCCACGCCTTTGCAAATGGTAACGGCGCTTTCCGCCATTGCCAACGGCGGCAACCTGATGCAACCGTATATTGTGGATAAGATCATCGACAGCAACGGCAATGTGATCTCCGCCACCCAACCCACCGCGCGTCGCCAAGTGGTGTCGGCGGATACGTCCAAACGCGTGTGTGCGATGCTGGAAAACGCGGTATCGGGCGGTGCTATCAAAAACGCGTATATCACCGGCTACCGCGTGGCGGGCAAAACGGGTACTGCCGAAAAAACCGAAACGCGCGGCGAAGACGACGATGACGATGCCATCGTGGAAGTGGTGGCTTCGTTTGGCGGCTTTGCGCCTGCCGACGACCCGCAAGTGGCGGTTCTCGTGATGATCGACGAACCGCAAAAACTCAAATCGGGCGGCGGTGTCGCCGCGCCCGCTGCGCGCAAGATTTTGGAAGACATTTTGCCGTATCTCGGGGTCGAACCCAACTACACCGAGGCGGAAATTGCGGGGCTTGACCGCAACACCCCCAACGTACTCGGCAGCACCCCTACGTCCGCCGCCACGGTGCTGAAAGCTTCGTCGCTTTCCTACCGTGTGGTGGGAAAAGGCGACACGGTCACCATGCAAGTGCCCCCCGCGGGGTCCACCTTGCCCAAAGACGGCACCGTGTGGCTGTATACCGATGCCTCCGA
This sequence comes from Acutalibacteraceae bacterium, assembly GCA_045603285.1. GTDB lineage: Bacteria > Bacillota > Clostridia > Oscillospirales > Acutalibacteraceae > RGIG3009. Next base: position 6,547 of record JAZULW010000041.1, read on the forward strand.
AACCGAAAAAACCGCCGTGCCCGACTTTAACGGCCTCACACTGTCACAAGTGAAACAACTGGCCAAACAAAAAGGGATCAACGTGTTGATGTCGGGCGTCAACTCCACAGGCGGTGTTCCCAAGGCCTCGCGCCAGTCGGCCGAGGCGGGGACGGAAGTTGCCAAAGGCACGGTCATCAAAGTGGAATTTACCTACGCAGATAACATTTATTAAACATTATAAATAAGGGGCCTGTTTATGAAGCATCTTCATCGACAGGACGTTTCAATGAAAGCACCCTCCCGCGCTATGTGGCGGCGCACCGTGTGCATCTTCGCCGCGACGGGGTTGTTTTACGGGTGCATCGGCGGAAAATTGGCGGTTATTCAACTGACACAGCACGACACGTGGCAAACGCTGGCACACGAACAACAGTTGAGCGACAGTGTGGTGTCGGATAAACGCGGCCTGATCACCGACCGTAACGGCACCGTGTTGGCGCAAAGCACCGAGACCGCCACCGTCATTCTGTATCCGCGCGAAATCAAGACCGAAGAAGCCCGCGTGCACATCAGCGACAGTCTTTCAGAACTGTTGAACGTGGACCGCGATACCCTGTATAAAAAAACGAGCAAAACCGCGTCGCGATACGAAACGGTGAAAACCAAACTGGACACCGAAACTCGCACCGCGTTTGCACGGTGGGTGCAAGAACACGGCTACACAGCGGTGTTCCGTGTGATACGCGATTATAAGCGCGAATACCCGTTCGGCAATACGCTTTCGTGCGTGCTGGGGTTCACGGGAACCGACAACACGGGGCTGGAAGGGCTGGAAGCGCGGTACAACGACGAATTGGCGGGCAAAGCGGGACGTATTGTCACCTCTCAGAACGGATGGGGCGACCCGCTGCCTAACGACTTGCAATACGAAACCGCCATTGAAAGTGCCGAGGGAAATCGCTTGACGCTGACGGTGGACCTGAACATTCAACAAATGACCGAGCAGTATTTGGAACAAGCGGTGGCCAATACCGCCGCCGCCAACCGCGCGTGCGCCATCGTGATGGATGTGAAAAGCGGGGCGGTGCTCGCCATGGCCACCAAACCCGACTACGATCTGAACGAGCCGCGCGTGCTCACCAACCGCACCGAAGCCGAACGCATTGCGGCGTTGCCCGAAGAAGAACGGGCTTCGGCTACGCTCACCGCCCTTCAAAAACAATGGAAAAACAAAGCGGTGTCGGAGTTTTACGAGCCGGGATCGGTGTTTAAAATGTTCACCGCGGCAGCCGCGTTGGAAGAAAACCTCATCACCAAGCAATCGCGCTTTTTTTGCAACGGTACTTTTCAAATGAGCGGTGTTCGCACCATGAAATGCCACGTGTATCCCCGTTCGCACGGGGACCAAACGCTGGCAGAAGCCATTGCCCATTCCTGTAACCCCGCGTTTATGAAGATTGGGTCTTCGCTCGGCACTACCCTGTTTGCCGAGTACCACAAGCAGTTCGGCTTTACCGAAAAAACAGGCATTGATATGCTGGGCGAAGCACGGGTAACCCCCTCGCTGTACCACGCGGCCGATGTCATCACCGCGGTTGACGTGGCCACCTCGTCCATCGGACAGACCTTTAAAGTCACCCCCATTCAACTCATCACCGCCGCGTGCGCCGTGGCAAACGGGGGGATTCTCAACACGCCGTACGTGGTGAGCGAGATCACCGACCCTGACGGCAACACGGTATACAAAACGGCAAACAATGCGAAACGCCGCGTCATTTCCGAAAAAACCTCGGCCGTGATGCGTGAATTGCTGGAAGGCGTGGTCAACATCGGCGCCAAAAACGCCTACGTGGAAGGCTATCGCGTGGCGGGAAAAACCGGCACTTCGGAAAAAACCGACCAAAAAGAAGTTTCCGCCAACGGGCGCAAAGGGGTCGTCGCCTCGTTTTGCGGTTTTGCTCCTGCCGATGACCCCAAAGTGGCGGTGCTGGTGATGATCGACGAACCGCAAACCGACATTCGCTACGGCGGCGTGTTGGCCGCGCCGGTCGCGGCGCGTATTTTTGCGGACGTATTGCCTTATCTCGGTGTAGAAAAAAGGATGGATGAAGGATGAAACTGCAACAGCTGTTGCACGGTGTGAATACGCTTTCCCCCGTGCCGGATGCGGACGTTACCGCCCTTTGCCGCGTTTCGCGCAAGGTGACGGCGGGATGTGTGTTCGTGTGCATTCGCGGCACGGGTGTAGACAGCCACGTATTCGGTGTCGCGGCGGCAAAACAAGGCGCTGCGGCGGTGATCTGTGAGCGTGACCTCGGCCTTGCCAACCAAGTGCTGGTGCCTGACGGGCGCGCCGCGTGGGCGATTATGTGTGCCAACTGGTTCGGCCATCCTGCCGACCGCGTAAAACTCATCGGTATCACGGGCACCAACGGCAAAACCAGCACCACCTATCTGCTCAAAGCCATTTTGGAACAAGCGGGACACCGCGTGGGGCTCATCGGCACCATTCAAAATCTCATCGGCGACCGCGTGCTTGCTTCGGGGCACACCACGCCCGACCCGTTTGAACTGCAACAAATGCTGTGCACCATGGCGGACGAGGGTTGCACGTATGCCGTGATGGAAGTGTCGTCCCACGCGCTGGATCAAGACCGCGTGGGCGGGCTCACCTTTGAAGCGGCGGTGTTCACCAACTTAACGCAAGACCATTTGGACTATCACAAAACGATGGAACGCTATGCCGCCGCCAAGAAAAAACTGTTTGCGATGTGCAACACGGCGGTGTTTAACAAGGACGACGCGGCTTACGAAACGATGTGCGAGGGCGTTGTCTGCCCTTGCGTGACCTATTCCACGCGTGACGACGCCGCCGACTATACCGCACGTAACGTTCGTCCGCGCCCCGACGGGGTGGATTTTGATTTGGTCGGGTTTGACGGCATCGGCCGTGTGCGGTTGGCGACTCCGGGGCAGTTTTCGGTGTATAACGCACTGGCGGCGGCCGCGTGCGCGCTCAAATTGGGCGTGGATTTTGAAACGGTCACCGCGGCGCTTTCGGCGGCAGGCATTGTGAAAGGCCGCGCCGAAGTGGTGCCCACCGACCGTGATTTCACGGTGGTCATCGACTATGCGCACACCCCCGACGGACTACTCAACATTTGCCAAACGCTGAACGCGTGCAAGGCAGGGCGACTCATCACCTTGTTTGGGTGCGGCGGCGACGGCGACCGCACCAAACGTCCCCAAATGGGGGCGGTGGCGGCCGAAAACTCCGATTTTGTCATTGTCACGTCGGATAATCC
>JAZULW010000042.1:0-2246 GCA_045603285.1 Acutalibacteraceae bacterium
ATCACAAACCGAAACGGTTGTCATTTCCACGTACCTGCCGTTTTCGGCACGAACGAGGGCCGTATTCGTCGGCACCGCATCGTTCTTATCCATTTTTACTTTGAGGGCAAAGTACGGATACTCCGCCGTTGAAACGGTGTCGGCGGCCGCTTCGCCCGACCAAAAATGCAGTCCGCCGATCGGGCCTTTCGTTGTGTATCCGTTTTTGGTGGACACCTGAAGCGCGCTTGATTTGTCATCATACGTCAGTGCGGCGTTGCCTTCGGCGGTGTTATACGGTTTTTCGATCCACTCGTTATAGGAGGGGTATACGGCGGCGTGTTTCGAATAGTCAAAGAAATAATCGGAAGCGCCGTCAATGTTGTCTTGCGGTGCGGTGGTTTTATCGAACATCTCCTGTGCTTCTTCCACGCTGGAAAACGCGCCCGCCCATTGCACCCACGCGAGGTCGTGCACCTTGCCGTCTGCCAATGCCGTATTTTCGGTAACGCGGAAAATATTGCCGAGCCATCGACCGTCGCCGTAGTAGGTAGAATGATTCAGCACGGAATGGCCGTCGCAAATATACAGCACCCATTTGCCAACGGTGTAAGAATCGTATCCCTCGAGCGGTTGCAGAATGGTGCCGAAACTGCCGGAATAATTAACGCGAGCCGAATAATGCGAGGTAGGTTCCTTCACTTCGGAACTTGCCACCTTGATCTTCACGGCAAAATAGGGATACTCCTCGATCGACACGTTGGTATCAGCGGTTTCGGGCAACCATAGCATCTGCCCGACCTTTTGACCGTTGGCTTCGTCGGCACGCTTGCCCGCCGTAGTGATCTTGATGGCTTTTTGCGAAGCATCGTAAGAGGCTTTCGTGTTGGTATTGGTATACGGCTTGTCGGCATCGCTCGGCGTATAGCCGTCGGTATAATCAAAGAAAAAGTCGGTCGCTTCTGCGGCATCAACCATCGAGCTATACGACGCAAACAACCCTACCATCATCACCAGTGTCGTGATAATACAAACGATTCGTTTCATACACTACCTCACTTTTTCGTTACGCCTTCATCGCACAAGAAAAGAAAACCACCGCGTGTTTTCCTTTCTTGTGCGTTGAAGTCATGACCACCGGCCGTGCCGGTGGCATGCACTGCCCCCTTAGGGCATAATGCCGGCCGGGCCTATAGGCCCGCCGAAAGGTTTGCCAACCGCAACACTTTCACCGGCTGCCCCTAAAGGGGCTTTTTATTTGCCTTCTTTTACCTGCTGACCCGTAAACGGGTCAATGTACTCTTTAATACTCATCTGATCACTTGCTATATCCTCCTGTAATTGGTTTCGGATATACTCTTGTATTTGCTTTTTGTTGCGTCCTACCGTATCCACATAATATCCCCTGCACCAAAAATGTCGATTCCCATACTTGTATTTCATATTCGCATATTTCTCAAATATCATCAAACTGCTTTTACCTTTGAGATATCCCATAATTTGCGAAACACTATACTTGGGCGGAATCGACACAAGCATGTGGATATGATCTTTACACGCCTCTGCTTCGATAATTTCGATTTGCTTGTACTCACACAATTTTCTCAGCATTATACCTATATCCGCTTTGATCTTTCCATAGATTATTTGGCGGCGGTATTTGGGTGCAAAAACTATATGGTATTTGCAATTCCATTTGGTATGTGCTAAACTTTCTGTATCAAGTTTCACGACTTGGTTCCTCCTTCGTCTTTTAGTTGTGGTTGGCAAACCCACTCCTATTCTAGACGAAGGAGGATATTTTTTCTACGCATAGCTAAAGCTTTTTTATGCCACCAGCACAGCTGGTGGTTGATTATATCAACGCAAAACAACCCCGATCAACCGATCGGGGTTGTTGTTGATTACCGATTAGCGACGGAACAGATCGAGGATACCCTCGTCGTCAAAATCGTCGTCCATCTTGGCTTCGCCGGGCGCGACGTAGGAACCGTCGGACGAGAAGCCGGTGGCCACCAGCGTGATGCTGAGTTCGTCATCCATCTGCTCGTTAAAGGTGAGACCCCAAATGACGTTGGCATCGGGATGGCACGCGTCGTGGATGAGTTGGCAAGCCACGTCGACGTCTTCGAGCGGGATGTCGGGCGATGCGGTGACGTTGATGATCACGCCGCGAGCACCGTTGATGGTGGTTTCGAGCAAGGGAGACGCAATGGCGGCACGCGCAGCGGCTTCCGCTTTGTCTTTACCCTCGGCACGGCCGATAC
>JAZULW010000043.1:0-8837 GCA_045603285.1 Acutalibacteraceae bacterium
CGTTGCCGTAAGCAACGGGCGGTTTTCTCATATTTTTCCGAGGCAAAGGTGCTGCACGCGTTCAAACAAACTGCGCACCTGCCAAGACAAAATCCACAAAGCGGTTGCCGACACGGCCACACCGCCGAGTGTGACCGAGCCGAGGACAGAAAATTTGTACAGCATCAGCAATATAACCCCAAAATCGATCACCATCATACTGCCTTCTGCCGCAAAAGTGACGCGCGCCAGACGGCGGTTTCCTTCGCTGATGAGTGCACGCTTGCGATGACTGTAATCACGCAATGCATCGGCTTTTAGGTTGAAAACACCCGAAACGTCTTCCTCTTCTTCGAATACCGCCAGTTCTTGATGGTGACGGGCAACCAACCGATTGTGGAATAACACAACCGTAAGGCGTACCCCACACGCAAGCAAGCAAATACACGCCATCAACACATCCGATCGAAACAGGAGCACGGCGATGGCAACACCCGCTACGGAGTGTGTTACCAAGCGGGCCATATCTTCCAACAACTCGTCCACCAATGCGGTGAGTTGGCGAATGCGCGTCGTCTCATACGAATGTTGCTTGACAATGTGGGCGCCGAGAGAAAGGTGCATATATTCTTTGGCACGCGGTTGGTAATAATCGCGAAACCAATGGTAAAATGCGTAGTGAAGAAGCAGGTATACCGCAAATTCCAACAAAATATGACAAACGGGGGCAAATCCGGCTTGCTCATCGATAAGGTCAAAAATATGCTTGATATGGTACGTGCCGATCGCTTGGTTGACCCCCATCAGAGCGCCTTCCAGCAAAAACAGTGCCGCATAGGCGGGGGTATGCGCCCACACACGCGCCAGCAAACCGATATGTGTTTTCCATTTCATATTGTATCACCCCTCTCCGTTAGTGAACGAAAACGGGCAGCCTCTATACCGTGATGCCGAATACGCGCAAACAGTTCGGGCAGATGCAACAACGTATGCGAAAGAGAACCGATGGACGTAACGGCAATCAAGCAATCCCCGTAACCGAGGTGGCCGTTTACCGTGCGGTAAACGGCATAAAGCATACCGCCGATCTCCAATGCCACCTCACTGAGCAACGCCACCGCGTAGCCAACCGTAGCCAAGCACCAGCCGTCGTGTTTGATACGCTGCAACAAATCGCAACAAGATTCTCGGTAAAGTTTGAGGGAATATCCAATCCCTTGCACATGGCTTTGCAAAAACCGTGTGCGGTCGTTCAACCGTTCACGAATTGTGCGTTGTTTGGCGTGCAGCGGCAAAGCGATCAACGGAATGATGGCAAACACGAGCAAAAACGGATCCATCCACAACAGCAAAATGCCGTTGGCAATGCACGTGATGGCACCGCGAATGAGCACTTCGTAACTGTCGGTCACCTCTTCGATGAGGTGTTTGATGGTAACATTTTTCAAATGCAGATGCGCAAAACGGTGGTGCATATCGTGTGCCATCAACGGAATACGCCATACTTGATAGGCGTACCGCACACTTTTGATAAACAAGTCCACAACAAGCCACACACCGAACGCAACGGCGATCTGCAAAAACGGTTCCCGACATTGCGCGGCATCCAACGTGTACCGCAACAAAAAGATATTGCTGATAAAACCCGCGATACCGGTGGTAACGGCAACAAACAAAGCCAAAGCGCAAAACGAGGGACGCACCGTTTCCATTTGTCGAAACAAATAGCGGTGATGCGCAAACGCTTCTTTAATCGACACGGTATCCACTCCTTTTGTTAGTGTATGACTTGAACGGTTTGGATGCCGTAATAGGCAAACGCATGAACGACGGTTTCGTCAATTTGTTCGCCGCACATAATCAGCGGTACAGCGGGCGGACACCCCACCGTAGCGCAGGCCAATACACGGCCTTCGCTTTGTGCGGCATCCACCGTTTCGCTTGGCGAAAACAAGGCTTCACGCGGTGAAAGAATACGTTTCGGCAACAAACAAACAGGGGGTATCTCCGTAAGCGGCGCTTGTTTTTCAAGAGAACACAGTGCCGTTTGCACACGGGACAACACCTCTTGTCCTTGTTCGGGTGTGAACATCATTACGGTGAAATCGGGATCGGCAAATTCGCACATAATGCCACACTGCTCCAAGTATTGCGAAAGTTGTGTACCGGTATACCCGTACGATTTGGGACACACGGTAAGTTTCAGAGGTTCATTCCCGCACAGGGTATACCCTTGTGAGCGCAACTGTTCCTTGAGCGATGCCATTTTGTGCGAAAAGACTTCCAATTTTTCGGCATATCCCTCTGCTAAATAGCGATTAAGGTTATCCAACGATTGCAAAATGAGATATGACGGGCTGGTAGATCCAAACAGCGACAGCGCCGTTTTGGCGTGCGTTGCAAAAAGAGAATCCGCCGTTTTGGCAACATGCAAATATGCACCGCCCGTAAGTGCGGGCAACGTTTTGTGCGCGGAATCACAACACATATCGGCACCCAAATCCATTGGATGACACGACGGTGTTAAAAACTTCAGATAGGCACCATGAGCATTGTCCACCAACAACAGCACCCCGTTTCGGCGACACAGTTGCGACAACGCGGCGATATCTACCGTGTTGCCCAAATAGTCGGGTGACGTAACATACACCGCCGTGGGAGACACACGTTTGAGCGCCTTTTCCCATACCGTTATCTCCGACGCACAGGAGAGGTACGAATCGCTTTCGGCAGAAAGCCACTCCACCTCCATATCCAGCAAACCCGCCGCATTGACAAAGGTTTTGTGTGCGTTTCGGGCAGATAAAATACGCGGCACTGTGTGTTGTCGTTTGGCATATAAACCCGTCAAATACAGCATCGCCCGAATGGCATGGGAAGAGCCCTCGGTGGAATAAAACGTATGTGCGCCGAACAAAGAAGAGGCATTTTGTTCGCTTTCGCGAATGATGCCTGCCGCTTCGTACAAACTGTCTGCGCCGCTGATTTCGGTGATGTCGTCGGGGTGAACTTGTCCTTTATGCCCCGGCATATGCAAACGCAGCATTTGCTTTGCGGTGTAGTGCGCGATAAAATCACAAATCGGTGTCTTCATTATGCTTTCAGAGCGCGGGCAACCGCCACCATGATGGCACATTCCATCCGTTTGCGGAAGAGACGGCATCCCGTTTCGTACACACCGGTCACCGAGCCGGTGGCATGGTACGCATTGGCGGCGCACCCACCCGAACAGTATAATCGCGCCCAACAATCGCGGCACTCGGGGTGAGCATACACGTTGCACGCGGCAAATTGTTTTTGACAATCACGGTTGGTAACACCTTGCCACACGTCACCGAGTTTAAACGATTCGTCACCGACAAATTGGTGGCAAGGATACAGATCACCCCACGGGGTGACCGCCATATATTCCGTTCCCGAGCCGCAACCCGAAATGCGTTTGTAAATGCACGGACCACCCGTTAAGTCAATCATATAGTGATAAAACGTGAAGGGTTTGCCTTGTTCATCGCGCTCGAGCATACGTGCGGCCAGTTTTTCATATTGGTCGAGCACCACGGCAATATCGTCTTCCGTGAGAGCGGCGGGGTCATCCGCTGCGCAAACGACAGGCTCCATACTCAATTCGTTAAAACCAAGGCTGAGCATTGTTTCAATGTCGTTCAAAAAATCGGGATTTTGATGAGTAAACGTACCCCGCATATAGTAGTTTTTTCCGCCGCGCGCTTTCACAAATTCTTGGAACTTGGGCACAATGCGGTCATAACTGCCGTTACCCGCGTAGTCCACACGGTAACGGTCGTGTACTTCTTTCCGTCCGTCCAAACTGAGTACCACGTTGCTCATTTCGCGGTTGGAGAAGTCAATCACATCCTCATCGATGAGCACACCGTTGGTGGTGAGCGTGAAACGAAAATGTTTGTTGTGTTCTTTTTCGATTTCACGGGCATAGGCAACCAGTTGTTTGACCACATCAAAATTGAGAAGCGGTTCGCCGCCGAAAAAGTCCACTTCCAAATTGCGGCGCGTACCCGAATGGGCAACCAGAAAATCGAGTGCCTGTTTGCCTACCTCAAAACTCATCACCGCACGGTCGCCGTGATAGTTGCCTTGACTGGCAAAACAGTAGGCGCAGTTGAGGTTACAAGTATGAGCCACGTGCAAACACAAGGCTTTGACCACGCCGGAAGTTTTTTCCTTGAGATGCCCTGCCATGGCCTCAAACGTATCGGGAGCGAAGAGTTTGCCACTGTCTTTAAGGGCAACCACCTGATCATAACAACTTTCCAATTCGTCTCTCGATACGTCTGCATAGCGCGCAGACAAGGCCGCGAGGAGTTCCTCCCGACCGAGCGTTTCAAAATCGGCAATAATATCGTACGCCACGTCGTCTACGACGTGGACAGCACCGGAACACACGTCCAGCACAATATTAAAGCCGCCAAGTTTGTATTGATGTATCATTCGATTCTTCCCCTTGTGTTTCTATAAAAAATGCCGCCTGACAGGCGGCATTTTCAAGTTCGCAATTACTTGCTTTCATTCTCACACTGTTGATTGGCGATACCGCAGCTGGTTTTGCAAGCGGATTGGCAAGACGTTTGGCATTCGCCGCAACCGCCGTTTTTCGCACTGTCGCACAGATTGCGAGTTTCGATCGTTTTGATATGTTCCATTACGAGCAACCTCCACATTATTCTTTAACAAGAGAATAGCACAATTTTCCCCATAAGTCAACCGCTAATTACACCGCAAAGCATCAAAATAATGAGCACGGCGCCAAGCACAATGCGGTACCAACCGAACGCTTTGAAATCGTGTTTTTTGATAAAGTTCATCAAAAAGCGGATGACAAACAGCGAAACCAAAAACGACACAACAAAACCAACGACAAGGCACATCCATTCCGTTGCCCCAAAGGCAGCAAGTTCGCCGTCAAGCGCGGCTTTGAGCAGTTTCAATCCGCTGGCACCAAACATCACGGGAATCGCCATAAAGAACGAAAATTCCGCCGCCACCGAACGGGACGTGCCAAGCAGCGAGGCACCCAAAATGGTGGAACCCGAACGCGACGTGCCGGGAATGAGCGCCAACATTTGGAAGGCGCCGATACCGAGCGCGAGTTTGGGGCTGATTTGGGACAAATCGTTGGTTTTGGCTTTGCGGACCGCCGATTCCATCACGATAAACGCAATACCGTATACGATAAGGGCCCCGGCAATAATGTACAAAAAGATGCCTTTATGTTCTTTCTCCATACTGTCAAGCCAATCGTCAATCAGCAACCCGACAACGGCCGCGGGGATACTGGCAATGAGCACCTTGCCCCACAACACCCACGTTCCTTTTTTTTGCTCCGCCGTTTTTTGGGGAGAAAACGGATTGAGTTTGTGGAAATAGAGCACCAACACAGCCAAAATAGAGCCAAGTTGAATGAGCACCTTGAAAAGATTGAAAAATTCTGCCGACAACGTAAACGGCACAAACTCTTCCACCAAAATTAAGTGTCCCGTACTGCTGATAGGCAACCATTCGGTGATGCCTTGTACGATGCCTTGCAGTATTGATTTCAAAAGTTCAATACTATTCATACCTCGTCACCTTACAGGTCGATCTCACCAATGAGATCACGCAACAAAATCATTTCGTCGGGCGTGAGGGTGACGCCTTTGCCCATTTTGGAGCGTTCGGGCGCCCAGTCACGAATGTCGTATTTGGGAGCGCGGTCGTTCCAACTGATGAGGTTGAGTTCTTTTCTCCAACCCGTGGGGGATTCGGACAAAACACCGAGTTCTTTCACAATTTCATATTTCAGTTCAGGCATGGTTCATTTCTCCTTGTTATCATTTTTATTAGTAAAGCCAATCAGCCATATTGCTTCGTGCAACCGGTTGACTGTCTGTTACGTCTTCGTTGGTTTCGGTTTCTTCGGCTTTTGCCGCAGCTGGAGCCGCGACCGCCGTTTGGCCGTACTGCTCAAAACGGGCGGCCAATTGCGCGCTGATGACACCCGCATCGGCAATCAATTCGTCGGCACGGGTGATATACGCTTGCAGGTGGTTTTGTTGTTCCCACAAAGCTGCAAGGGCACGGTTGCTTTCTTCCAAATCGTGTTTGAGTTGCGCCGTTTCTTGTTCATAGGAAGCAACCGCTTCACGCAGTTGTTCCAGTTCTGCCAACTGCTCAGCAGGCAAGGCGATAACGGCGTCCGCCTCGGCACGGGCGGCGGCGCTTTCTTGTTTGGCAAGTTCTACTTGCTCTTGCATATCTTGGAGTTCTTCTTGTTGTTGTGCGCGCAAGGTATCGATATGCGCCAATACATCCTCTTTGCTGAATCCACGAAAGGTGGTGCGGAAAAATTTGCGCTCGGCCATATGCTCACATCCTTCTTTTTTCTCTCATTATTCTTTGTATCCCAACGTGCCGTTGGCCGCGGCGGTGAGGTAAGCGTTGATAAACCCGTCGAGATCACCGTCCATCACCGCGTTGATGTTGCCCATTTCAAAGCCCGTGCGGTGGTCTTTCGCCAACGTGTAGGGCATAAACACATACGAACGAATCTGACTACCCCACGCGATTTGCGCTTGAGCACCTTTGATGTCCTCGATGCGATCCAGATGTTCTTGCTCTTTGATTTTGAAGAGTTTGGCTTTGAGCATGCTCATCGCCGTATCGCGGTTTTGGAACTGACTGCGTTCCGTTTGGCAAGCAACCACAATGCCCGTGGGAATATGCGTTAAACGAACCGCGGAGGACGTTTTGTTGATATGTTGACCACCCGCGCCGCTGGAACGGAAAACATCCATCTTCACGTCTTCGGGACGAATCTCAATTTCAATGCTATCGTCCAGTTCCGGCACCACTTCCAGTGCGGAGAACGACGTATGACGGCGACCCGCTGCATCAAACGGGGAAACACGAACCAAGCGGTGAACACCCGCCTCCCCTTTTAAATACCCATACGCATTTTCGCCGTTCACTTGAATGCTGGCACTTTTGATGCCGGCTTCGTCACCGTCTTGATAATCCAGCAATTTGTAGGTGAAACCGTGCTTTTCCACCCAATGCGTGTACATACGGTACAGCATCTCCGCCCAATCTTGTGCCTCGGTTCCGCCCGAACCCGCGTGGAAGGTGAGAATGGCATTTTTGTTATCGTATTCGCCGGTGAGAAGCGTTGCCAAGCGTTGTGCCTCGGCATCAGCTTTGATGCTTTCCACACCGTTTTGACATTCTTCCAGCAGGGAAAGGTCTTCCTCTTCGTTCGCAAGTTCAATGAGGGTGATGGTATCGTTGTAGTTGTCTACCAAACCGTGATACCGTTCGATCTTATCTTTTAAGTTGGCAGCACGTTGGGTTACCTTTTGGGCGTTTTCCATATTGTCCCAAAAACCCGGGGCAGCAGCACGCATATCCAACTCTTCGAGTTCCTTTTCCATTTGCTTTAACCCAATGGATTCGGCAAGCGCGTCAATTTGCGGCCACATCGTTTCCAGTGCCAATCGCAGTTCTTCAAATTGCAGCATTGTGTTATCCCTTTCTGCTGTATATAATGCATTCGTTCCTTTATTATATGATAGGTTTTCGCTCTTGTAAAGAAATTTTTTAAAAAATCTCTTGACGGAGCGAAAAGGCGTTGCTATAATACTATGGTGTCTTCGTGTGTGAAGACACGGATATATCCTTGCCTCTCTCCGGTAGGGAGGCCATAGACCAAGAGGAGGTGCAACAAATGCCCACAGTAAAAGGTTCCTACGAAGCCGTCTTCATTTTCACCTTGAAGAACGGTGAGGAAAGTGTCCCCGCAATGGTGGAGAAGTTCAAGACTCTCATTGAGAACAATGCGGAGATCGGTGAGGTCGACGAATGGGGTAAACGCCGTTTGGCTTATCTCATCAACGACGAAGCGGAAGGCTACTACGTGCTTTACAACTTCGTTAGCGGCCCCGAATTCCCGATGGAGTTGGAGCGTGTCGGTAAAATCGACGATAACGTTCTTCGTTCCATGGTTGTCCGCAAGGATAAGTAAGGAGTGAAAAAGAATGAACGTTGTTTGTTTGCTCGGCCGCTTGACGGCGACGCCCGAACTGAAAACCACCCAAGGCGGCGTTTCGGTTACGAGTTTTTCCGTTGCGGTTGACCGTACTTACCAACCCAAAGGCGCTGAACAGCGTCAAGCCGATTTCATCAACTGCGTCGCATGGCGCAACACGGCGGAATTTATCTGCCGTTACTTCCAGAAAGGCCAACGCATCGCGTTGCAAGGCTCTTTGCAAAGCCGCAGCTACAACGACAAGGACGGCAACCGCCGTACCGTGTACGAAGTGGTGGTAGACAATGCGTTCTTCGCCGAATCCAAGAGTGGCGCGCCTGCGCCCCGTTCGGCCGATTCCCAGATCCCGACTTACAACGAAGCCCCCCCTGCGTTCACCAACGCGGCCGCCGGTGACTTCGAAGAGATTGTCGGGGATGACGATTTGCCCTTCTGATTTTGAACATTCCATCATTTTAACGTAAAGGAGGCCTTTCCCATGGCTGATAAAGTCGAAGAAAGAAAGTTCGACCGTCCAGCGCGCGGTGCGCGTAAAGGACGCCGTAAGGTGTGCAGCTTCTGTGTTGACAAAGTGGACACCATCGATTACAAAGACGTGGCCCGTCTTCGCCGTTTTGTTTCCGAACGCGCCAAGATTTTGCCCCGCCGTGTGACCGGCACTTGCGCCCGTCACCAAAGAGAACTGACCATCGCCATCAAACGCGCCCGTCAGATCGCGCTCATGCCTTTTGTGAGCGACTAATCTTGCTTGAAAACGGCCTCTTTCGAGGGCGGGATTTTGTTGCGCACTCGACACCGGTGTGGG
>JAZULW010000044.1:0-7879 GCA_045603285.1 Acutalibacteraceae bacterium
GTTGCCCAATAAGCGATTCATAGGCCTGCTCCAACTCAGCAAGTTCCCCTTCAAAGGATTCTTTGGTTTGGATAGCCGCAATATCGGGATGTGTCGCGGTATGATTCCCCATTATGGGCCCCTCTTCTACCATGCGTTTCACCAACTCGGGGGCGGGATTTATATAATGCTTTACCAAAAAGAAACAGGCACTGACCTCGTGCTTCTTCAATGTATCTAAAATGGAAGCGGTATACCCATTTTCATATCCGGCGTCAAACGTGAGATACAGTGTTTTCTTTTCCTCTTCATTGGCCGATGTTTTCCCTAAAAAATGTGCATTGTACTGTGCCAGATACGCGCTACTCGCATTTCCCGTCGGCGGTTCGCCTTCACTTCGAAAGCCGAGCCCCCAATTCGACACAGATCCTACCGACAATACCGGATTTTGGTTTGCGCCCATCACCGCTGACAACAGAATAACAACAGCCGCAGCAAAACACCCTATCCATCCTTTTCGAATAAGCACAGACATTCCTCCTTGTCATTTCATTTGTATGAAAAAATAAAAACGGGTATGAATCGTTTTATTGCACATACTACTTTCAAAGGAGAATGATCTATGAAAAAACAAAAAAACGTAAACGTTGAAAAGCAAGCCGAAATCTTGCAAAAACAAGGGCGTGGTGATATTCTGTCTGACATCTTAGGAAGTTACACCGGCACCGGACAAAACAAAGAACCCCCCGAGCAAGATGCTGACGATCTTTGACGTTTTTTTGGTAAAAGCGGGTATAGTTTGCAAAAATTAACACACATTTTCTTTTTGCAAACACACACACTACTACTGCAAACGCAAGATGAATAGACGGCGTTATGCCGAAATCGTTTTGAGGAGTGTAACAATTATGTCCAGCAAGAAAAACTTGGTTCCCGAAGCTCGCGAAGGTCTTAACCGTTTCAAGATGGAAGCTGCTAACGAAGTTGGCGTGAACTTGAAACAGGGTTACAACGGCGACCTCACTTCCAAGCAAGCCGGTTCCATCGGCGGCCAAATGGTCAAAAAGATGGTCCAGCAGTACGAGAACAACCTGAAATAATCGGTTGTTTTACCCATTGCCGTCGGGGGATTCCCCCGACGGTTTTTGGTATTTTTCACGTTTTTCTATTGACAAATCGCTTAAAAAGGGTATAATAAAACACGGTCTTAACCATTGCGGAATTGTGTAAAGGTAGCACGAGAGTCTCTGAATCTCTTTGTCTAGGTTCGATTCCTAGTTCCGCAGCCAAAAAAAGCCTATCACTATATGTGATAGGCTTTTTTATTATTCTTTTTTCTTTCGTCGTCCAAACAGTTGTTTTCGAAATAAAATCACGTTCATCACAAGGAAAAACACAAACAAAATCAGCAATGTCAGTAACGGCTTTACAGGTGCCAACGTGGCAAGTAACATTAACGGAAAACCGAACACAATAGCGGGAAAATTTTGATAAACCAAGTTGTCCGCAACAGGCGTTTTGAAATCACCGTCAATTTCGCGCAACAGAATGATACCCGTACTGGCCGTTCCCGTCAACATACCGTACATCGCCAAAAACTGTTCTTCGGGATATTCTTTAAAGAGCGTTTTCGCTACAACATAATTGTAGATATAGGTGGAAAGCAAACCCATTACACCCATAATCAACATGATACCCCAGTATCTTTGAAGTACACCGAGGCGAATAGCCGCAATGCCCGCCACCACCATAATGTCATAAAACAGATTGCTGACACGCGTCATTAAAAAGTCGTTGGTGTATTCTTTTTTGATCACATTTTTGCTTTTCAGGAAATTCATTGCGGCTTTCACAATGGTGGCTGCTAAAACGCCGAGCAGGAAGTTAAATCCATAAATCACCGATTTCATTCCCGGCAGTAATAGCCCAAACACATACATAAACAAAAGAGCCAACATATACGCCATCGCGATAAGTGCCAACTGAACCGTAAGTTTATCGATGCTTTCTTGCATCGGAATTTCGTTTTCTTTTTCAATATCTTCCGAACGCAAAAGGGGTTGTTCCTGACGCTGAAGTTTCACGCGACCGCGTTTTCGCAAAAAGTTCAAGTGGATCACACCGCCGATACTTGCACTCAAAAAGCCGAACGCCGCGATGGTGAGGCCAAAACTTTTGCCGCCTGCAAACCCGAATTCCGTTTCGTATATCGTGCCGTAATTCAATGCTTGACCTGTTCCCTGTCCGTAACCGAAGGGCAATAACACACCGGCAGCAGGGAAAAAGCCATCAATAACAAATGCCGCAATAAGGGAAATGCCAAAGCCGAGAACGGCTTGTAACAAATACGTTGACACCGTGGTAACGCCGGTATTAAAAATCTCCCCCGTGCGCTTTTTGGTTAGTTTTCCGCCAGACGATTTGAACGAAGCGGCAATAAAACCAAGCGCCAAGGTGTGATACGTAATCAACTCCAGCGTAGCCGTGCCGTTTCTGCCAAATACAGCGGTATCAAACATTACGTCTCCCGTTATCCACTTATAGATAGCGGCCACCACGATCAAAATACCGCCGCCAAGCACCGATGTGGGAACAAGCGAAGCTCGTAGCCATTTGACGGATTTTTTGAGAACATTGGCCGCCAACAAACTCATAAGTAACAGCGCAATCAGGTTGCAACCGCCCCAAGCATCAAAGTCCCAAAAATTTTCCATTTTCGTCCCCCTTAGCAATAGATTTGGCGCGGAAATAGATATTAACATATTTCAACGCATTAAACCGTTTATCGCCTTTCAATTGATACACATGATTATCGTGATAAATATTGAGCTTATTGCGCCCCAAAACCGCCATCGCCGTTACGTCAGCATACCGAAACACTATCTCGTTTTCGGTGTTTTCATTCACCGTTACACGGTCGCCGTACAAACACACTTGCGCCTTTTTACACATCTTGACTTTTCGCTTGTAAACAATGACCTCACGAACGGAAACGGTATCGCGGTAAAGCGGTTGTGTGATATACGAGGCAGTATCCAAAGAACAAACGAACTCTTTTTGATAGTCATACCATTCGGTTACAAAAGAAAACGGAAAATCAAACCCAATGCCTTGCAAACGCTTATCCTCGCCGTATGCAATTTTGCGATGACATGTGCAACATTCTATCTCGTTTCCGCTGCTCTCAAAAATCGACAACCCGCAAAACGGACAAACGTACACGGCGCGTTCCAAATATTCCGCGCGGTGAGCAGAGCAGAATATACCGTCTGCTATTCCTTCGTCAACGTATAAGCCCTCTTCAATTTTTGTAAACAGCTCGTCATTGGTGAGGCTTTCATATTCTTCAGGTTCAATCACGCGGGACACGTAACCGCGCATTTTCCCTTTGCGCACTCCATCGCTCCATCGCGGTTGCACACCATAGCCACCCTCAATGCGATACAAGGCAATCGGCAATGCCAATTTACGGGCAAGAGGCGCGATAGCAGGATTCATATACTCGGTTTTCCCGCTGTATGTGCGGTTTCCTTCCGGTGCCACGGCAATGGTACCGCCTTCTCGGACAACGCGTATGCAATTTTTTACCGCCGCCGCATCGGTGGTTTGTTTGCGCATCGGGATCGGCGCAATCAACCAGCGAATAAGCGAGGAAATCCATCCGTTTGAAAAAATATCCTCCGTCGCCAAGTAATAGATAGGCCCTTTAAACGAAAGACCAACAAAAAACTGGTCAAATGTGGTTTGATGATTCAACAACACCAAATAGGCACGGTCACCTTGCTGCTGAAAGCGTTCGGCCGTAACACCGTAATGCCATTTACAAAAATGGTATAACAATACATACGCAACGTTTCTCACCATGCGATGCCGCGTTTTCATCCACTTTCTTTTCTTCATATTGCCGCTCCCAACGTGGTGTAACAGAATTCAAATCGTTTCATTATACCACAAAAACTCGATAAAAAGCAAGAGAAATGCGCCTTTACGGTGCATTTCTCTTCATTTTCTTATGATTGCGGTTTCTTCATGGTGAGGGAAATTCGCTTTTTTGCGCTGTCCACACCTTCTACCCAAACGGTGACAATATCCCCCACTTTCAACACTTCAGAGGGATGTCGGATAAAGCGATCGGTAATTTTTGAAATGTGAACCAATCCGTCTTGATGAACACCGATATCCACAAAAGCACCAAAATCAATGACGTTACGCACCGTTCCCTTTAGTTCCATACCCACTTTCAAGTCGTTCATATCCATCACATCGGTGCGAAGCAACGGAGGCGGTAATTCATCACGCGGGTCACGGCCGGGACGTTGCAATTCCGCAATGATATCCTGTAACGTGGGCAACCCGATATTAAGCGTTTGTGCCAACGTTTCCAATCCGTATTTTTCGGCACGTTCGGTCAAGTCCGCTACGCGTCCGCCACGCACATCCGCTTCGGCATACCCGCATATGGACAAGAGTTTTTCTGCCGCCGTATAACTCTCGGGATGGACGGCCGTCGCGTCCAACATCACTTTTCCGTCGGTCACCCGCAAAAAACCGGCACATTGCTGAAACGCTTTCGGCCCCAGTTTTGGCACTTTTTTCAACGTTGCACGCGTTTGGAAAGCACCGTTTTCTTCTCGGTATGCTACTATATTTTTTGCCAATGCACCACCGATTCCCGCCACACGCGACAACAGCGGTGCCGATGCCGTATTCAGATCAACGCCGACCGCGTTCACGCAACTTTCCACCACACCATCCAACGCATCGGCAAGCTGTGCTGACGGCATGTCGTGTTGATATTGCCCCACACCGATGGCTTGGGGATCAATCTTTACCAATTCCGCCAACGGATCTTGTAAACGGCGCGCAATGGAAACCGCCGACCGCAACGATACATCAAACTCGGGAAATTCTGCCGCCGCCAATTTGGACGCGGAATAGACGGAAGCCCCAGCCTCACTAACAACCATATATGCCACGTTTCCGCTTCCCATTTCGTGCAACAAATCGGCCACAAATACTTCCGTTTCGTGAGAAGCCGTACCGTTCCCTATCGCAATCACCTGCACGCCGTACGTTTTAATCAGACGGCGCACCAAGGTCTTGGCTTGTTCAATTTTGTTGTGCGGCGGAACGGGATAGATAACCCCCGTATCCAACACCTTGCCCGTTTCATCTACAACCGCAACCTTGCAACCGGTACGGTAACCGGGATCAAGACCCAATGCAACACGTCCTTTTACGGGCGGTTGCATCAACAATTGTCGCAAATTGGAGGCAAACACTTTGATAGCCGCGGTAGACGCCTTGTCAGTAAGTTCGTTACGCAATTCCCGTTCAATGGACGGGAAAATCAAGCGATCATACGCATCTTCCATCGCCTTGCGAACGAAATTTGCATATACCGATCCTTCTTGAATGTGTATCGACGAAAGAACAAACATCGAACGCGCGCGGTCACATTCGACGGATACCTTCAAAAACTCTTCGCGTTCTCCGCGGTTCACCGCCAAAATGCGGTGGCCGGGGATACGGCGCAAGGGTTCGGTGTATTCCTTATACATTTCATACACACCGAGTTCTTCCCCTGCCGCTTTGGTAACCAAATTGCCGTTTGCCATACATACCACCCGCAAGCGTTTTCGTCCGCTTGCTTCATCAGAAATGTTTTCAGCAATAATATCCGATGCCCCTTGCAACGCGTCTTCCACGCTTGTCACTTCATCGGTCAAAAACGCTTGCGCCAACGTTTTTGCGGGTTCTCCCGTTTTCGGTTGCGCATACAACGCATCGGCCAATGGTTGCAACCCTTTCGCACGTGCAACCGAGGCACGCGTTTTTCGTTTTGGGCGATACGGACGATAAATGTCTTCCAAGTCGGTAAGCGTCATCGCCTCATCCAAGGCTGTCTCCAACTCCTCACTTAGCACGCCTTGTTCTTGCAGCGATACTCGAATTTTTTCGCGTTGTTCTTCTAAATTGCGCAAATATATCAACCGATCGTGCAATTCGCGTAACAACTGGTCGTCCAGTGATCCCGTTACCTCTTTACGATAGCGCGCAATAAACGGAATGGTATTTCCTTCATCAATTAAAGCGACGGTGTTTTCTACCTGTGCAGAGCGCAAGTGAAATTCACTTGTCAATCGTTCAAGAATGGTCATCGTTTTCTCCTCATTCGGCAATCGATTGTTGTACCGACTTGTACGTCTGTATATAATCGGCAATTTTCAATCCGCAAGTGCCGTTAATGGTGGTGATTCCGTCCGCCACCAATGCCATTGTGCGGTTGTAGGAGCGCTCGGCAAAAACCAAATCTTTCTCGGAAATGTTGAATGCCGTTTTCCAATCGGAAACCGATTTGTCAAGAGGAATAACCGTGTAATTCTTTTGCCCGTCCACGCGGTCGGTCACATAACACCACGTCGGCAACACGTTCACGCTTTCCATCAGCACTGTGCCGTCTTCATATTTGTTAAAGGTAAAATCAAACAACAAACCGTCTTCTGTGTGGCCGTTGTCGTTGCAGTCGTAATGGTGGTTGCCATAGTTGGGGTCATTATAACGGCTCTTCACGTCGCGGTAGGGACATTTACCGCCAAGTTGCCAATCGTTTCCACCCGTGGTGGCCGAAGTCCCGCCATACATGGCTTCAATGGTTTGGTTGGAAAGAAAATTCCCCATGGAGTACAAGCACACCGTTTGATTGCCGTTTTCCGCTTTAATCAATTCCAAGGGTTGAATTTTGTGGGGATGACCGCCCACAATGACGTCCACACCCATTTCACACAATTTTTGCGCCATGTTGGTTTGCATTGCATTCGGGCGGGTCTCATACTCGTTGCCCCAGTGGATATACAACACCGTGGCTTCGGCGCCGTCGGCTTTCATATCTGTCAATTGTTGTTGCATATCGGTGTAGAAAGCCTCTAACTCGTTTGTGGAAAAATAGTTCACCAATGCGGTCGAACTCGTTTTTGCACCGTACGTGTAGTTCACAAAGCCAATTTTGATGCCATTGATATCTTTCACCAAATACCGCTTATCCGAAGAAGAAGCACGCAAACCAATATGGTCCAAATTACGGTCGGTATATGTCTTCTCTGTTAATGCCAAACTGCTACCGTTAGAAACGTGGTTGTTGGCGCACAATCCCAATGAGTATCCGGTTTTCATCACCGTATCAATGAGCGTGGTGGGAACACGGAACAACATTTCCGGTTGATAGTAGTCGCTTTCTCCCCTCCCGATGCCAAATTCCAAGTTAATCGCCGCATAGTCTCTTGCCTTGACATAGGGGGTCATATACCGAAACATCGAATCAAATTCATATACACCGTCTGCCGTTTTTGCAGAACGCAATACCGGTCTATGAATTAAAATATCACCCGAACTGCCCACTGTGGCGGTGGCCACCACTTGCGGTGCTTTGACGGGATCATCTGTTGGCTCGGAAACAGGAGGCTTTTCTCCTCCAATTTTATCGAACAACGTGCTCACAAGGGATATACCGCCAATTACCAACACGGCCACCAAAATCAATGCCACAAACGTAGCAACCAATTTACGGATTCGTCTGGCGCGCCTGCGTTGCGCCTTACTTCTTCTCGGAGGCATACTCTCTCCACCTTTACACAAATTTCATTTTTCATTTTACACGAAAAACAGGATAAAAGCAAGGGGCAAACAATAGGTCGTTAACAACAACAAAAGCACTCGATTTTATCGAGTGCTTTTGTTGTGTTGGGATCTACCTATCTTTCCGGGTGGCCGTTTGCGAGCGCCCGCGGTGCGGGATACAGCGAGTAATAAGGCCGATGCCGCGGTCGAAATCGACCGCAACATTGGTTGCGCCTGTCGATTTCGGGCACCGCAAATGGGATCTTGCGGGCTGTAGGATATT
>JAZULW010000045.1:0-7384 GCA_045603285.1 Acutalibacteraceae bacterium
CAGTCCGTTTTTTTCCCGGGCACGACCTCTCCGTTTCTTGTAAACGAAAACCCCCCGCATAGCGGAGCGTTATTACTTATCCCTGATATTCGATGATGTCTATAGTGGTGATGGTCACGGCTGTTTTGGGCTTGTTATCGCTGTCGGTCTCCACCGCGGCAATGGCATCCACCACGTCCATACCCTCAAACACGTGGCCAAACACGGTGTGGCCGCCCACGCGGCGCCACGCGCCATCCAAATGGAGGTTGCCACCGTGTTGCTCGTACAGATCCCAGACTTCTTTCGGAATGGCCTTGTATACGTAAACCGGCAGGTAGTTGTTGAGCACATCGTTGAGTTTCCCGTATTGCAACTCAACGGCCGTTTTGCCTTTTTGGTCAACGAGGTCGTTGTATTGCGCGGTCAAGTCCGCAATGCTCTCTTGCAGGTCGTCATCACTGTAAAAGTAATCGTCACGATAACCAAAGGCTTCCGCATCGCCTTGATTGATGAAGAACTGACTGCCGTTGGTGCCGGGTCCGGCGTTGGCCATGGCCAAGGACCCGCGCAAGTTGAGGAGTTTTTTGTCAAATTCATCCACAAAATCCGTACCCCAGAAACTGTCTCCACCGGTGCCGTCACCCTTCGGGTCACCACCCTGGATCATAAAATCTTGTATCACGCGGTGGAAGGTAAGGCCGTTGTAGTAGCCTTTTTGGGACAACTTCACAAAGTTCTCCACCGCTTTGGGGGCGGCTTCGGGGAACAACCGAATGGAGATATCCCCCATACTGGTGTGCATAACCGCCACCGTTTCTCCCTTCGCGGGTTTTTCTGTTTGGAAACCGTAGGCTTTGTCGGCATACACGTCGGTGACGGAGTCTTGCACTTCGTTTTTGAATTCTTCGGTTTTAGCGCATCCGCTAAGAGAACATACCAACAACACCGCACTAACCAAACAAAGAACCTTTTTCATTACGCTATCTCCTCTACGTCGATCGACAGAATCTTCACGTCGTCAAGCGGTTTATCCGACGGACCGGTTTTCACCGCCGCAATGGCATCCACCACGTCCATCCCCTCAAACACTTGACCGAACACGGTGTGGTGATAGTCGAGGTGCGGCGTACCTCCCACCTCGCGATAGGCATTTTCCGCTTCTTCGGGGAAATAGTCGCGCAGGTCGGCCATTTGGCCGAGCAGTTGCGGATGCACCTGTTTGGCTTGCACAATGAAAAATTGACTGCCGTTGGTTCCGGGGCCCGCATTGGCCATCGACAACGCGCCGCGCAGGTTGTGCAGTTCGGGGGTAAATTCGTCTTTAAAATTGTGTCCCCAAATGCTTTCCCCGCCGCAACCCGTACCCGTCGGGTCGCCGCCTTGGATCATAAAATTGTTGATGACACGGTGAAAAATCAGCCCGTCATAATACCCGTTTTGCGCGTGGGTAACAAAGTTTTCCACCGCTTTGGGCGCGTGATCGGGGAACAGACGAATCGTGATATCCCCCATCGTGGTATGCATCACGGCAACGGTTTCGCCCGCCGCCGGTTTCGCTAACTGGTTCATACGGCATCTCCTTTATTGATTCGTATTGCGCGTAAACCTCACGCCGTTTGGGACATTTGCGGCGCTTAATACGCTTTGCCCCACACCACCATCGTTTTGGCGGGTTTGCCGCAACACACACAGGTGCCGGCAAGTTCTTCTTGCTCAAACGGCATACAACGGCTGGTCACGCCCGCCACCTCTTTGAGTTTCATCTCACATTCAAGGTCGCCGCACCACATGGCTTTGATAAGGCCTGGCTTGTTGTCCGCAACATCTTTCATCTCATCCATCGTGGCGGCGGTGTAGGTCATACTCTCGCGGCGGGCCAAGGCTTTTTGATACAACCCGTCGTGCACCGCTTTGAGCAGTTCGGGAATTTTGGTTTCCAGTTCGTCCAGCGAGACCACCGTTTTTTCGCGGTTGTCGCGCCGCACGATGACGCATTGGTTGTTTTCGATATCGCGCGGGCCGATTTCCAAACGAAGCGGCACGCCTTTCATTTCATATTCCGCAAATTTCCAACCCGCAGAATTGTCCGAATCGTCCACTTTTACACGGGCGACTGTTTGCAAGCGGTCTGCCAACTCGCGCGCTTTGTCGAGCACGCCGGGTTTGTGTTGCGCGATGGGCAAAATCACCAGTTGCACCGGTGCCACTGCGGGGGGCAACACGAGGCCGTTGTCATCCCCGTGGGTCATAATGATCGCGCCGATGATACGGGTGGACATTCCCCACGAGGTTTGATGCGGATATTGGAGTTGGTTGTTGCGGTCGGTAAACTGAATGTCAAACGCGCGAGCAAACCCATCACCGAAATAGTGACTGGTTCCGCTTTGCAAGGCTTTGCCGTCGTGCATCATGGCTTCGATGGTGTAGGTGGCTTCCGCGCCGGCAAACTTTTCTTTGTCGGTCTTGCGGCCTTTCACCACGGGAATGGCCAGCGATTCTTCACAGAAATCGGCATACACGTTCAGCATACGCTCGGTTTCTTCCAATGCCTCTTCGGCGGTTTCGTGCATGGTGTGGCCTTCTTGCCAGTAAAACTCCATCGTGCGCAGGAACGGACGGGTGGTTTTTTCCCACCGCACCACCGAGCACCATTGATTGTAGAGTTTGGGCAGGTCACGGTAGGAATGAATGATATCGGCATAATGTTCGCAGAACACCGTTTCCGATGTGGGGCGCACACACAGGCGTTCTTGCAATTTTTCGTCGCCGCCGTGGGTCACCCACGCCACTTCGGGGGCAAACCCTTCCACGTGGTCTTTTTCCCGTTGCAACAAACTTTCGGGGATAAACATCGGCATCATGATGTTTTCGTGCCCAAGCGCTTTAAACCGCGCGTCCAAGTCGTTGCGGATGTTTTCCCACAGTGCCGTGCCATAGGGGCGCACGATCATACAACCGCGCACACCCGAATAACTGGCAAGCTCCGCTTTTTTTACCACGTCGGTGTACCATTGGGCGAAGTCCTCTTCCATCGAGGTGATGGCCTCCACCATCTTTTTGTTATCAGCCATTATTTCTCTTCCTTCTTATCTTTGGCAAATTTGTTCAACAGATTTACGGTGATCATGATCAACACCATCACGGCAAAGATGCCCACCATCCCGAGGAGCATGAGCAATAACGCGTTTTGCGTAGCAATCGTCATAACAATCTTCCCCTTTCTTTACGCACCAAGCAGTTTCGGTACCACCGTCAAGATGATACCGCCGGCCACCACGGAACCGATTTGACCGGCCACGTTGGCGCCCACCGCGTGCATCAACAGGTGGTTTTGGTTATCTTCTTTGAGCGCCATTTTTTGAATGACACGTGCCGACATCGGGAAGGCGGAAATGCCCGCACCGCCGACCATCGGGTTGAATTTCTTGCCTTCGGGCAAGAAAACGTTCAGGAATTTCGCAAACAACACACCCGCAATGGTGTCAAACACAAACGCCACCAAGCCGAGCGCCATAACCACGATGGTATCCAAGCGGACAAAGTTTTCCGCTTTCATACTGGCCGAAATGGACAGGCCGAGCACGATGGTGATGAGGTTGGCAAGCGAGGTTTGCGCGGTTTGGGAAAGGTTATCGAGTTTCAAACACTCGCGCAACAAGTTGCCGAACATCAAGAAGCCGACAGGCGACACCGATTTGGGGGCGATAAGGCCGGCAATGACCGTTACCACAATGGGGAACAAAATACGCGTAAGGCGCGATACCGATTGAGGATTGTAGGTCATACGGATCATACGCTCTTTTTTGGTGGTGACCAATTTGATGGCAAACGGTTGGATAATGGGCACCAGCGCCATATACGAGTAGGCGGCCACCATAATCGCAGGAAGAAGCGGGGTTTGCAGCACGTTGGCGACCAAAATGGCGGTAGGACCGTCGGCCGCGCCGATGACACCGATGGCCGCGGCATCTTTAAAGCTGTACCCCAACAAAGTGGCAACCGCCACCGTTAAGAAAATGCCGAATTGCGCGGCACCGCCGAACAAAAACATCTTGGGGTTGGAGAGCAGAGGGCCGAAGTCGATCATCGCGCCGATGCCGATAAACAGCAGCAAGGGCAACGCTTCGGAGGCTTCAATACCCACTTCAAACAACCAATCGATGATGCCTTCCGAACCGTCGGCCGCTTGGCCGATCGCACCCGAGAAAGGCAAGTTGACGACAATGGCACCAAGTCCCATCGGCATCAGCAACGACGGCTCAAAGTCTTTGGCAAGCGCCAAATAGATAAGCAAACCGCCCACGGCAATCATGACCAGGTTTTTCCATCCGTCTCCCGTGACAAAAAACGCCAAACTGTCCCACAGAAAACTGAAGTGTTGCAAAAACTCCACCATAAACATCCTTTCGTATCGTAAAAGTAAAACACACCTTATCATTATATAAAACTTTTCACCATTTTTCAAGCCAAAAAACGCCAAAACTTGTTTTTCCTTAAAATCCAAAAAAATGGAGTTGACGAAAGCCACCGGTTGCTTTATAATCATTGTTGTATGTACTACACAGAAAAATAACGGACAACCCTTCGGGGTTTGTTCGAAGAAAGGGTTTGCTTCACTTGCAAGAATTAGACCTGCGTGCCATCCTGTTTCTGTTGCTCACACGTATCAAATGGATCGTTTTGTCCGTCGTTGTCGGGGCAGTGTTGCTTGGCGCTTACGCCAACTTTGCTATGCCGGATAAATACACGTCCTTCGCGATGTTGTATATGACCAACTTAGACGAAGAAACCAACGCTGCCGCCGCCACGGCCAGCAATCTTACCGCCTCGGAACGGTTGGTGAAAACCGTGCAAACGGCCACCACCGCCCCCTGGGCATTGGCGACCGCCTCTTCCCAACTCGGCGGTGAACTGTCGTCCGGCCAACTTGGTTCTTGCATCAGTTTCTCTTCGGTGGAAGAAACTTCGTTTTTGAAGATCTCCTTCACCCACACCGATCCTGATTTGGCCAAGCGCGCTTGCGACGTCATTGCCAACACGGCGGTAACGGCGTTTACCGCCACGGGCGAAACCGGTAAGGCTTCGGTGTATCAACGAGCCGTCACCTCCACCAAAACCTCGCCCAACGTTCCGCGTATGGTGATTTTGGGCGCCGCGCTTGGGCTTGTTATTGCCGCGGCCGTCATCATCCTGTTGTCGTTGCTGAACAACACGGTGCGTGACAAAGAGGACATTCAGCATCGCTTGAACGTGCCCGTGTTGGGCGAGATCCCCAGTTTTGAATTTGTAGCCAAGGGAGGGAAACGCAAACATGCCTAAGAAGACCGCTACTCGTCAACCGGCCCCCATCGCCAGCACGTTCCAAATCGTGGAGGCGTATAAGACTGCCCGAACCAATTTGTTGTTTGCTTTATCCACTTCCGAAAATAAAGTGGTGGCCATTTCCAGTGCGGAACCCAACGCCGGTAAATCCACCTCCGCCGCCAACCTTGCCATCACCATGGCACAAACCGGCGCGCGTGTGTTACTGATCGACGGCGATTTGCGCAAGCCTTCTCTCCACAAAACGTTCCGCCTTAACCGCGCCAACGGCCTTTCGATGATTTTGTCAGGCCTGCTGCCGTTGGAAGAGTGCATTTGCCGCGAAGTGGCGAAAAATCTTGACTTCATTCCCAGCGGTTCCATCCCCCCCAACCCCTCTGAATTGTTGGGTTCCCCCACGATGGATCGCTTGCTGGAGGACGTTTCCAAGAAATACGATTATATCTTCCTCGATATGCCGCCGCTGGGTGTCGTGTCCGACGCCCTGATCGCCGGCAGCAAAACTGCGGGCATTGTGCTGGTTTGCCGCCAACGTCAAACCACGTATGAAGAATTACAAAACGCGGTTGATAGCATTGCCGAGGTGGGCGAAAATCTTCTCGGTGTTGTCGTCACCAACATTCGGCGTGATGCGCATGCCTACGGCAGTTATTCGAAGTATCGTTATTACAAGTATTACAATTATTCCTATACTGCCGATTCTTCCGAAACCGATTGATAAGAAAAGGTAGGTGCCCTATGCACTTTTTAAGATCTTTGTTTGGGCGGGCCCGTCTGCGCGGTGTTTTGATCATTCTGCTGGACGTTTGCGTGTTGTTGTTATCGTTTGGTGGGATATACCTGCTTAACAACGCCACCGAGCACCCTCTTGCTTCGGCTTTGTTGCTGCGTCATTTTCTGTTGCTCGGCGCCTGTTTGATCGCCGCTTCTTTGCTTTTCCGTTCTTACCGTGGTTTGTGGTATTATGCGGAAAGCCGTGACTATTTGCGCCTGATGGCGGCTCTCTTCTGTGGGTATGTTGCCTATTTGCCGTTAAGTTTTTGGCTGTTGCCCCAAACGCTGCCGCTTGTCACCTCGCTTTTGTCCGTCACGGTTCCTATGTTAATCATGCTCACGTTGCGTTTCGGATATCGCCGTATTCGCGACCATCTGAAGCAGCAACACGCCCCCAAAGCTTCCCTGACACCGCTTGTGCTGGTCGGTGCGGGCGATGCCGCCGTGATGTTGTTGGAAGAAATGTTGCGCAACCCTGCCGCAACGCGCTTTCCGGTTTGCATGATGGACGACGATATGCAAAAAGTGGGCGGTCAAATTCACGGTGTGCCGATTCACGGCCCCATTTCCCGCTTGCCCGAATTCGTGAAAAAATACAACGCACAGGAAATCCTCATCGCGCTTCCCTCTGCGGGGCGCGAACGCAACCGCGAGATCTTGGATATGAGCATGTCGCTTGGTTGCAAAGTGCGGTTGCTTCCCGATATGATGGAGCTTATCACCTGCAACTCCCCCGACGAAATTGTCAAAAGTGTTCGCGACGTCTCCATTGACGATTTGCTTGGCCGCGACCCCGTCAATTTCGAAGACGAAAACGTGTATCGTTTCTTGACCGACAAAGTCGTGATGGTCACGGGCGGCGGCGGTTCCATCGGTTCGGAACTGTGCCGTCAAATCGCCAAGCAATCTCCTAAAAAATTGATCATTCTCGACATTTACGAGAACAACGCGTACGACGTGCAACAGGAGTTGCGCTACAACTATCCCGAACTCAACCTGTGTGTGGAAATTGCCTCGGTACGCGATGCGCATAAGATCGATTTGTTGTTTGCCAAACACAAACCGCAAGTGGTGTTCCACGCGGCCGCACACAAACACGTCCCGCTGATGGAGGACTGTCCCGAAGAAGCCGTCCGCAACAACGTGTTCGGCACGTACAACGTGGCCACCGCGGCCGACCGTCACCACGCCGACCGCTTCATCTTGGTCTCCACCGACAAGGCGGTTAACCCCACCAACGTGATGGGTGCCACCAAGCGCGCGGCCGAGATGTACGTGCAGAGCCTGAATGCGCAGCTGGCGGCGG
>JAZULW010000046.1:0-8338 GCA_045603285.1 Acutalibacteraceae bacterium
GGCTATTAAACCGACTCTTACTCCCGAAAAGAAAGGTATCCACTTTTTCGTCTACAATCCGTTTTTCCATTATCTCATAAAGTGTTGATTTCAGTTCCTCGGTTTCGTTTATCGTTCTATGGCCGAAAAAGGAACAGGTATTTTTACACAAAATAAATCACCGCCCGAACAAGCTTGCCATATATGGTCGCTGCTGTTTCCCTAAAAAGCATAAACTATAGATAGAACTTTTTAGGAGTGATGTTATGAATACAAGAAAAGCCATAGCAAATAGAGTGTTAGAATTATGTGAGGAAAAGAGGTTGTCGGTAAATGCTCTGGCAAGAATCTCTGCCGTTCCACCTTCAATATTAAAGAATATAATACATGGCGGAAGCAAGAACGCAGGTATTGTTACACTTAAGAAATTATGTGACGGTTTTGAAATATCCCTTTATGACTTTTTCGACACAGAAATATTTAAAACTTTGGAACAGGAAATCAAATAATACGCTGTTAACAAAAAACTCTCTGCTAAAATTCAGCAGAGAGTTTTTTATCCTTTATAATACGGCTTCTATGGTTGGGTGCTTTTTCTTTTTTATTCGAAAGAACACGTAAAAAGGGGAGGAGTGTCCGCGTCACGGACGGAAGGGCTGCTTTCCGATAATATCCACCATTTTGAGGAAATGTTTTCGATTTAGTGATTGATTTTATACGCATTATGTGATATAGTTCAGTTATCGGAATTTAATAAAAACGGCTATAACGGCGGTAAAGATTATGACAAAGGGGAATGTACAATGAACTACAATTTTGATGCGTTTGTAGACCGCAAGGCAACCGGTGCGAGCAAATGGGTGTTCGCTCCCGAAGGCACGATACCCATGACCGTGGCGGATATGGATTTTCGTCTTGCGCCTGAAATCATTGAGGCGATCAAAGAGGCGGCGGACCGCGGCGAATCGGGCTACGTGAGCATTGGCGAAGAGGATTATCAGGCCGTTATCGACTGGGTTAAGGATATTAACGGCACTGAAATCAAGAGAGAGCACCTGATTTCCACCCCCGGTGTGTTGTATGCCGCACGTACCGCCATGTACGCGTTGACCCAACCGGGCGACAAGGTCGTGGTGCACCGTCCGCTTCACACCCCGTCCATTGCCACCGCTTCGATGATGGGCCGCGTTCCGATGATGAACAACCTCATCTACGAGAACGGCAAATACACCATTGATTTTAACGATCTGGAGCAATGTTTCAAAGACGGTGCCAAAGTGTTTATGCTTTGCGCCCCGAACAACCCCACCGGCCGTGTGTGGACCCGGGAAGAATTGCAAAACATCGCGTATCTTGCCAACAAATACAACGTGTACGTGGTTTCGGACGAAATTCACCGCGATATCGTGTGGGGTGACAATCGTCATATCTCGCCCACCGAAATTCCCGAACTGGCCGACCGCAGTGTGGCGGTATTCTCTACCTCCAAATCGTACAATATGGGTGCGTATCATATCGGCAGTGCGGTGGTCCCCAACGAAGATATCCGCAAAAAGCTGGTGTATCGTTTCTACGAACACGGCCATGCGTGTGACCGCCCGTCGCTTCTTTGCATCGCCGCGCAGACCGCTGCTTACACCAAGGGTAAAGCGTGGTTCGAGGCCATGAAATCCTACGTGGGCGAAAACGTTCGTCTCGCGCGCGATTACCTTGCCGATCTGCCCATTCGCCCGAACGACCCTGAAGGCACGTTCCTGCTTTGGATCGACATTTCGGAACTTGGTTTCGATGCCGAAAAGCTGCGTAACGTGATGGAATATGACTGGAAAGTGATGTGCGATCCCGGTAGCTATTACGACACCAAGGATTATATGGACTACACCGGTCTGGAGCATCATATGAGAATGAACCTCGCCGTTCCGCGCCCGCAACTGGAAGAAGCGCTGGACAGAATCCGCAAATACTTTAAGTAAACAAAAAAGCACCCGTCACCTGACGGGTGCTTTTTACGGTTGCTATTCTTCCGCTTCTTCTTTGGGAAATTTTTGGATATGTACCGTTTCGATGCGGCGTTCGTCCATACTCAAGATGACGAATTCCAGTTCTTCATACGTGAGAGAAGCGTTTTCGTCCGGCTCGGGAATGCGGCCGAGTTGGTAGATGAGGAAACCGGCGAGCGTTTCGTAGTCCCCCTCGGGGAGTGTGACTCCGGTGAGTTCACTTACCTCGTCAATGGAGAGAGAACCGTCTACCTCAAAGGTGTTCTCACCCGTTTGTTTGATCTCTTCTTCTTCGTGGTCGTACTCGTCACGGATGTTGCCGACGATGGATTCCAGCAAGTCTTCCATCGACACGATACCCGCAAGGCCGCCGTATTCGTCCAGCACCATCGCGAGCTGGATACGCTTTTCGGTCATTTCTTCAAACAGGTCTTGGCAATTTTTACTGTCGGGCACGAAGTACGGTTGCCGCATCAAGTCGCGCAGCGTAAGGCCTTCGGGCAAGGGTTTGCCGACATACGGCAACAGGTCTTTAATATACAGCACACCGACCACGTGGTCGATGTCCTCTTCGTACACAGGGATACGGGAAAAGCCGTGTTCCACACCGATGGCCAACGCCTCAAACACAGAATCTTCAATATCCAGCGCCTCCACGTTGGTGCGGGGGGTCATAATATCCTCCGCCGTGTTATCACCGAACTCGAAGATGTTGTTGATCATATCCTTTTGTGCTTCTTCCAGGACACCGGTTTCTTCGCCTTCGTCCACGAGTTGCAAAATATCTTCCTCGGTGACGCTGTTTTTATCGTGCGAAAGGCGGCGCACAATGGTTTTGAAAATGCTCGGTCGTATATTACCGTCAGGAGCAGGGTCAGGCATGGGAAATGTTCCCCTTTCATATAAAATTTCAATCATTATACACGATTCTGTTACAAATGTCAAATTGTATAAAAATTGTTGGAAAATCAGGGGTTTGCTCTTTACAGATTTTGAAAAAAGTGTTACAATGGCAGTTGGTAAACTTTAAATGTTTATATTATCCTAAAAGGAGGACATATTTCATGGCAAGAAAGTTCAAAACCATGGACGGTAACAACGCCGCGGCGCATGTATCCTATGCGTTCACCGAGGTTGCGGGTATCTACCCCATTACTCCGTCCAGCCCGATGGCAGACTATGTTGACCAATGGGCGGCCCAAGGCGTGAAAAACATTTTCGGCACCACCGTTAAGGTGTCCGAGATGCAATCCGAAGCGGGTGCCGCCGGTACGGTGCACGGCTCCCTTAACGCGGGTGCCCTTACCACCACCTACACCGCGTCACAAGGTTTGCTCCTTATGATTCCCAATATGTATAAGATCGCGGGTGAGTTGCTCCCCAGCGTGTTCCACGTGTCGGCCCGTTGTGTGGCCTCCCACGCGCTTAACATCTTCGGCGACCACTCCGACGTGTATGCTTGCCGTCAAACCGGTTTTGCCATGTTGGCGGAAACCAACCCCCAAGAAGTGGAAGACTTGGGCGCCGTGGC
Source organism: Acutalibacteraceae bacterium (assembly GCA_045603285.1). Classification (GTDB taxonomy): domain Bacteria; phylum Bacillota; class Clostridia; order Oscillospirales; family Acutalibacteraceae; genus RGIG3009. The sequence continues at coordinate 3,511 of JAZULW010000046.1, forward strand.
GCACTTGGCTGCCATCAAAGGCCGCGTTCCTTTCATCAACTTCTTTGACGGGTTCCGTACCTCTCACGAGATCCAAAAGATCCAAATTTGGGATTATGAAGACCTCAAAGAGATGTGCGATATGGATGCCGTAGCGGCGTTCCGCAAACGCGCACTCAACCCTGAGCGTCCCGTGATGCGCGGTTCTCACGAGAACGGCGACATCTTCTTCCAACACCGCGAAGCTTGCAACCAATACTATGACGCGCTCCCTGAGATCGTGGAAGAGTATATGGGCAAAGTGAACGCGAAACTCGGTACCAACTATCAACTGTTCAACTACTACGGCGCGCCCGATGCCGAACGCGTCATCATCGCGATGGGTTCCATTTGCGACGTGGCCGAAGAAGTCATCGACAATTTGAACGCCGCCGGCGAAAAAGTGGGCCTTATCAAAGTTCGCTTGTATCGTCCGTTCCGTGCCGACAAACTCATTGCTGCGTTGCCTGAAACGGTGAAGAGCATTGCGGTTCTCGACCGTACTAAGGAACCCGGCGCCCTCGGTGAGCCGTTGTATCTCGATGTGGTGACCGCCCTTGCTACCCAAGGTCGTACCGGCGTGAAAGTGATTGGCGGCCGTTATGGTCTCGGTTCGAAAGACACGCCTCCTTCCAGCATCTTTGCGGTATACAAAGAGTTGGCGAAAGACGCGCCCAAAGCGCAGTTCACCATCGGTATTACCGACGACGTGACCAACCTCTCTCTGCCGGAAGAAGTGGCTCCCAACACGGCGGCTGCCGGCACCATCGAGTGCAAGTTCTGGGGTCTCGGCGGCGACGGTACGGTCGGTGCGAACAAAAACTCCATCAAGATCATCGGTGACCACACCGACAAATACGTGCAAGCGTATTTCCAATACGGCTCCAAGAAGCCCGGCGGTATCACCATTTCGCACTTGCGTTTCGGCGATCAGCCCATCAAGAGCCCGTACTACATCAACAAGGCCGACTTTGTGGCTTGCCACAACCCGTCCTACGTGATCAAGGGCTACAAGATGGTCAACGACGTGAAACCCGGCGGTGTGTTTATGATCAACTGCCAATGGTCGGCGGAAGAACTGGAGAAACACTTGAACGCGGAAGCCAAGCGCTACATCGCGAAGAACAACATCCAACTCTACACCATCAACGCCATTGACCTTGCGATGCAGATCGGTATGGGCAAACGCACCAACACCATTCTGCAGTCCGCGTTCTTCACCTTGGCGAAAGTGATGCCGCAAGAAGAAGCCATCCAATATATGAAGGATGCTGCCACCAAGTCCTACTCCAAGAAGGGTATGGATATCGTGGAGATGAACCACAAAGCCATCGACGCCGGTGCCACCGCGTTCGTCAAAATTGATGTGCCTGCCGCGTGGGCCGATGCCACTGACGATGCTGTTGCCGTCGCCTCCGAAGGCCCCGCGAAGCTCGTCAAGATGGTGGACAACATCATGGAACCCGTCGGCAAAATGAACGGTGACAGCTTGCCTGTTTCCGCGTTTATGGATCACGCAGACGGTACGTTTGAGCAAGGCGCTTCCGCTTACGAGAAACGCGGCGTGGCCGTGATGGTTCCCGAATGGAACGAACTCACTTGTGCGAAATGTAACAAATGCTCCTTTGTTTGCCCGCACGCCACCATCCGTCCCTTTGCCTTGAATGCGGACGAGGTTGCGGCTGCTCCGGCTAACCTCAAGAAAGCGCCGAAACCGATCGTGAAGACCGAATACACCTACACCCTCGCGGTCTCTCCGCTTGACTGTATGGGTTGCGGCGTTTGCGTTGGCGTTTGCCCGACCAACTCGCTCACCATGGTGTCGCGTGAGGCACAAGAAGATCAACAAGCGGTGTTCGATTACTGCGTGGAAAACGTGTCCCGCAAACCCGAAGTGGAAGGCAACACGGTTATTTCCAGCCAGTACAAGAAACCCTTGCTCGAGTTCTCCGGTTCTTGCGCCGGTTGCGCGGAAACCGCGTACGCTCGCCTCATCACCCAATTGTTCGGTGACAGAATGTATATCTCCAATGCCACCGGTTGCTCCTCTATCTGGGGCGGCCCTGCGGCTACCTCTCCCTACACCGTGGACAAAGACGGTCACGGTCCCGCTTGGGCGAACTCCTTGTTTGAGGACAACGCCGAAAACGGCTTTGGTATGTACCTCGGTCAAAAAGCGGTGCGCAACCGTTTGATCGGTTTGGTGCAAGAGATGGCGGCTTCCGATAAAGCTTCCGCGGAATTCAAAGCGGCGGCGGATGCCTACCTGAACACCCTCGAAAACGGTGCCGAGAACGCGAAAGCGACCACCGCGTTGGTTGCCGAGCTTGAAAAAGCCGCGGCTGACGGTTGCCCGATCGCCCCGCAAATTCTCGACAGCAAAGAATTCCTCTCCAAGAAGTCCGTTTGGATCTTCGGTGGCGACGGTTGGGCTTACGACATCGGCTTTGGCGGTGTGGATCACGTGCTCGCTTCCGGTGAAGACGTCAACATCATGGTGTTTGATACCGAAGTATACTCCAACACCGGCGGTCAGGCCTCCAAGGCTTCGCAGATCGGTCAAGTGGCGCAATTCGCCGCGGCCGGTAAAGCCATTGCCAAAAAGAGCCTTGCCGAAATCGCTATGTCCTACGGTTACGTGTACGTTGCGCAGATCGCGATGGGTGCGGATATGAACCAAACCATCAAAGCGATCGCCGAAGCCGAAGCGTATCCGGGTCCGTCCCTCATCATCGGCTATGCGCCTTGCGAGATGCACTCCATCAAGGGCGGTATGGTGAACTGCCAAGCCGAGATGAAGAAGGCTGTGGACTGCGGTTACTGGCATATGTTCCGCTTCAACCCCGCCGCGAAAGATGCCGGCAAACCGGTGTTCACGGTGGACAGCAAAGCTCCCACCACGAGCTATCGCGACTTCATTATGAACGAAGCTCGTTACTCGTCCTTGACGCGTTCGTTCCCCGACCGTGCCGAGGCCTTGTTCAGCGAAGCCGAGCAAAACGCCGTTGCTCGTTACGAGCACCTGCTCAAGCTCCAAGCGCTCTACAACGACTAAGCAAACCTACACAAAAACCCCCACGAAAGTGGGGGTTTTTGCTGTTCTCGGGAGAGTAGAGTCGCCGTTTTCAGTGCGAGAGTGATGGTGCAGGGGAGTAGGTTGCGGTTTTTGGTATAACGTGAGTAGAATAGAAGGGCGGTGCGCGGCACCGACACCCACTAAAGGAGACACTTATGCGCAAGATAAAAATCGTGGCGGATTCCTCCGCCGATGTGTTGACATTGAAAACCATACCGTTCGAATCGGTGCCGCTTAAAATCATTACCGCCGAGCGCGAATACGTGGACGATGAAACGTTACATGTCGAAGAAATGGTATACGATCTGGCACACTACAAAGGACGTTCGTCCAGCTCGTGCCCCAATGCCGACGAATGGTTGATGGCCTTCGGCGATGCGGATGAGGTGTATTGCGTGGCCATCACGGCCACCTTATCGGGCAGTTACAATGCTGCGTGTTTGGCGAAACAAACCTACGAAGAAGAGTTCCCTAACCGCCGTGTGTACGTGCTCAATTCGTTGTCGGCAGGGCCCGAACTGCAATTGTTGGTGGAAAAGTTGCAAGAATTGACCGTTGCCGGTCTGCCGTTTGATGAGGTGTGTGCACAAATAGAAGCCTATCACCCAAAAACGGGATTGTTGTTTTCTTTGGAATCTATGAAGAATTTTGCCAACAACGGCCGCGTGAGCCCCTTGGTGGCCAAAGCGGCAGGGCTTCTCGGTGTACGGGTGGTCGGCAAAGCCAGCGACAAAGGGGACTTGCAGCCGCTCGATAAGTGCCGCGGTGCGGCACGGGCGCTGGATGCCCTGGCGGCACGCCTTACCGCGCTCGGTTATCGCGGCGGTCGTGTGTGTATTCACCATTGCCAAAACGAAACGGCGGCTGCCGAACTGCGCGAGCGTGTGCACGCGTTGTATCCGCAAGCGGTGGTGGACATTGCCGCTTGTCGAGGGCTATGCAGTTTTTATGCCGAGCAAGGCGGCTTGCTGGTGGGGTTTGAAAAAGAATAACAATAAGAACACCGCTCCAACAAGGGCGGTGTTCTTTGTTGAGGAACTACGTAAGTGCTTGAGCGATATTTTGTATCCACAATCCATGCCTTTGAGCAAACGCATAGGTTTTGGCGGCATTTCCCCACGTATGGTCGATATAGCACACAGCGGCATCCGCTTTCTTGACCATATAACGGTTTCGTGCAGGGATGGCGCCTTTAAAATGCACATATTCCAATTCTTCCGGAAAGAGAATGTTATCAAACAATCCGCGATCAAAGATACGAAAGGACAGATACGGAATAACCAGTGTATTGCGTATGTAAGGGTATTGAGATTTTAATTCAAAAACGGTCCGCGCACAGAGACGGTCAAATCCTCCTTGTCCACCATTGTAAAACTCAACGACTCCGTGTCGGATGCAGGCAAGGATGGCGTTTTTAAGAAGTTCCTTAGACAAACCATGACAGTCGCTGTGACCGATAAAAACAACCGCAGTCATATTTCACCTCTCGTCCCACAGATAGGACATAAATGTTTTGATTATAGTATAAACTAAAATTGTCCTAAATCAAGACAAAAGAGTGAAAAATATGAAACGAATTCTCGACGACGGACAAGTGAATATCATTGGTGGGCGGATAAAAGAAGCGCGTGAGAGAAAAGGATATAGCCAACAGCAGTTGTCCGCCAAAATGGAATTGTTGGCGGTATATACCTGTCGTGGTTCCATCTCGCGCATTGAAAACGGCAAACGCGC
>JAZULW010000047.1:0-14360 GCA_045603285.1 Acutalibacteraceae bacterium
AGCGGGGCGGCCGCTTTGGCAGCGACCAAGATCTCGTGTGTGGTCATACCCGCACCTCCTTGGCTGTAAAGCGTGTTCCCACCGCTTCGCCATCCACAATGCGGTAGAGGTTATCGGGGTTGGCACCGTTGGCGATTACCATATCGATGCCCGACTCGGTGGCAATGCGCGCGGCGTGGAGTTTGGTGGCCATACCGCCCGTGCCGAGGGCACTGCCCTTGCCGCCCGCGAGTTTCACAATATCGTCGGTAAGTTCTGTCACCGTTTTCAGCAGATGCGCATCGGGGCACTTGTGCGGGTCGGCATCATACAGACCGTCAATGTCCGAAAGCAAAATGAGAAGATCTGCTTCGGCATTCACCGCCACGATAGCGCCGAGAGTGTCATTGTCGCCGATGGAAATTTCTTCTGTTGCCACACTGTCGTTTTCATTGATGATGGGCAACACCCCCAGTTCCAACAAGCGGAACAAGGTGCTGTGGAAATTGCCACGGCGCTCTTCATCGCGCAAATCGGCACCCGTGAGCAGAATTTGTGCCACCGTGTGGTTGTATTCGGAAAACAGTTTGTCGTAGGTATACATCAACTCGCACTGTCCCACCGCGGCGGCCGCCTGCTTGGTGGCCATGTCCGCAGGACGTTCTTTCAGCGAGAGTTTCCCCACACCCATACCGATGGCACCGGAAGATACCAAAATCACTTCGTGCCCCGCATTTTTGAGGTCGCTGAGCGTGCGGCACAACTCCTCCACACGGCGGATGTTGAGATGCCCCGTGCCGTGTGCCAGCGTGGACGTACCCACTTTGATCACAATGCGCATACCGTTTCCCCTTCTTTGAACAGAAATTACAGAGTATTGTATCATATGTGTCGGTATTCGTCAATTTATTTGTTCGGGAGTTATTGACACTTTTTTCTCTGTATTATAATGTGGGTAGTTTTAGTTTGAGGAGTGGTCAACGATGATCTTACACATTATTCGCCACGCAGATCCTGATTACGAGCACGACACCATCACCGAATACGGGTGGAAAGAAGCACACGCACTGGCGGCATGGCTCAAAAACAAACCGCTGGACAAGATCTATACCTCCCCGATGAAACGCGCCATTGACACCGCTTCCCCCACGTGTGAGGTCAAAGGAATGCCCTTTGAGATATTGCCGTGGGCCGGTGAAAGCATGGCGTATATGGAATCGCACGTTCTCACCCCGAACGACCACTGCACCTACCGTTTTTCGGTACAACAGGGCGCGTATGATTTCGTCGATTTTAAAGACAACGGCCGCATGGATACCATCAACGAAATGAAGCGCCATTCCGATGCGTTTTTGGCAAACCTCGGGTACGTGCGCGAAGGCATTTTCTACAAAGTGGAAAACCACAATAACAGACATATTGCGGTTTTTTGCCACGGCGGTTTGGGTGCGGAATGGATCGCGCATTTGCTGGGCATCGGCCCCGGCCTTTCATTCCCCGCCATTTGCCTGACGACCACCTCGGTCAATACCTTTGAGTTTAAAAACTCGAAAAGCGGCTATATCCGTCCTCTTCTAAGGCATTTGAATGACGTAACGCACATCCACCTCGCCAATATGCATATCAATACGAGATAACAAACGCTCCGCCGAAGCAATATGCTTCGCCGGTGCGTGTTTATTGTTCAATTGTACCAATCGGTTTGGAGTTGGTCCACGAGCATCGCAATGTTATGGAACACGTCGAGAGAGCCTTGGTCGTACGGCACCAACGTAGAGGTGATGGCGAGAACATACGGATGGTCTCGCCACACGATAGCGCCATCGTGATAGGCTTGGTCGCCCTGCTCGCCGTATTTATGGCCGATGGTATACCCTTGTTTGCGCGTGGCATACGCTTGCTCTACCGCTTCCTCTGTTGTCAGGAAGGTCACGTTTCCGTCGCCTGCCCCTTCGACCGATACACCGTCGCTCGTTTTTTCCATCATATATTGTTTACGGCCCGTGTAGGCATCGGGCAACTGCGCTTGTTCGGTGGTGGTGACAAGCCAACTGAACAGTTTTTTGGCTTCGGGGGTACCCGTTTCCACAAACTTAGCGATATCTTCAAAATACAAGCCGATGTCCTGTGCGGACAGATAGCCAAACTGCGGACGGGGGTTGACGAGAACGCAGTTGTTATCGCGATTGGCGGTCACACCGAGGTTTTCGGCATACTTATTAAAGTCGGCAAAGCCGAAACGCGCGTTTAACATATTATAAGCACTGTTATCGGAATAGCGAATGGCGTACCCCATCAAGTCGTTCACCGAAAAGGTGGTGCCGATGGGTTTCTCATCGATATACGACGAGCCGCCCTTTTTTTCCTTGAGCGTCAACTGCTCCGTACCGTCGACATCTTGCGTCAATAACCATTTGACGTACGGCGCTTTGATGACACTGGCAGCCTGGTAGTTGCGGCCGGCATCGTAGGTTAAGGTATAGCCCGTTTCAAGGTCTTTGTAGTACACCGAAAGCGAACCGCGGTGTGCTTTGATGACCGAAGCCAAACGTTCCAACGTTTCGGCGCTGGGGCGCTTTCCGTTGGGACTGCTGAGTTTTAAGGCTGAATCCGAAGCCGCCTCAAAAGTAGTGGGGGTTCCCGTTGTTGTCGTGGTGGTGGGAACGGTCGTGGTGGTCGTCTCCTCCCCCTTACCGTCCGCCCCACAGGCGCACAGTGACAGTGCCAACGCGACCGTAACCGCTATCACAACCCATTTGTTTCGTTGCATTTCCGTTTCCACCTTTCAAAAACTAACAACGGAGCCGAGTGTTTCGCACTTCTTTTTTTTGTGAATTTCGGCTAACCCGTGTGGTAATTTTTTCAAATTTTTAGAAAAACCGAAAAAAGTTATAAAAAAAGCCGTCAATTTCGAAAAATGCATTGACAAGCCCAAAATTTTACTATATTATTATATAATGTATCATCATGGGGAGATAGGCCGAACACCGCATATAGTGTAGCACAGTTCTCACAAAAATGCAAGTCTTTTTTCTGCCTTTTTCGTCGTGGCGTGAGTGCCTTTCGAGGTTGAAAACAAACAGGAGGATGGAAGCGAATGGTGAATATCAAACCGGTTCAACTCGGTAACACGACCCGTATGAGTTTTGCCAAGATCAATGAGGCGCTGGAAATGCCCAACCTCATTGAAGTGCAAAAAAACTCGTATCAGTGGTTCCTGGAAGAAGGATTGCGTGACGTCTTTAACGATGCCACCGCCATCACGGATTACACGGGAAACCTGATGCTCGAATTTATCGATTACCGACTGGACGAAACTCCGAAATATACAGTTGAGGAATGCAAGGAGCGCGACGTAACGTATGCCGCCCCTTTGCGTGTGCGTGCACGCCTCATCAACAAAGAAACGGGCGAAATCAAAGAGTCCGAGGTCTTTATGGGCGATTTCCCCATTATGACCGAAAGCGGTACCTTTGTCATTAACGGTGCGGAGCGCGTTATTGTATCGCAACTCGTGCGTTCGCCCGGTGTGTACTATGGTATGAGTTACGACGGAACGGGTAAAAAGTTGTTTACCTCCACCGTTATCCCCAACCGCGGTGCGTGGCTGGAATATGAAACCGATTCGTCCGACGTGTTCTACGTCCGCATTGACAAGAACCGCAAAATTCCCGTGACAGTGTTCGCCCGTGCCCTCGGCTTGGGTTCGGATGCGCAGTTGCTGGAGTTTTTCGGCGAAGATGCGCGCATTTTGGCCACCATCGAGAAAGATACCACCAAAAACACCGAAGAAGCGCTTTTGGAAGTGTACCGCAAGTTGCGTCCCGGCGAGCCGTTGACGCTTGAAAACTCGCAGCAACACCTCGAAAGCCTGTTCTTCGATCCCCGCCGTTACGATCTGTCGCGCGTGGGCCGCTACAAATACAACAAAAAGTTAAGTCTTGCCAACCGTTTGGCCGGCAACCGCCTCAGCCGTCCTGTTGTGAGCGCCCTCACCGGTGAAGTGTTGGCCGAAGAAGGCGAACTGGTCACCCGTGCCCGTGCAACCGAATTTGAAAACAACGGTGTGTTCGTGGCATACGTCAACGTGGAAGAACACGGCGACGTTCACGAAGTGAAGGTTGTGGCCAACGGTATGGTGGATCTTACCGCGTTTGTCAGCGAGACCGTTTACGAAGCCGTGAAAAAGGTTGTAAACGAGCGCGTTCGTTTTGCGGTATTGCAAGAGATTTTGGAAGCCGCCGAAGACGAGCAAGCGCTTATCGATGCGCTGATTGCCCGCGCCGCCGAGCTTATCCCCAACCACATCATTGTGGACGATATTCTTTCCTCCATCAACTACGTATGCTGCCTCGGTCACGACGTGGGCAACACCGATGACATTGACCACCTTGGCAACCGCCGCATTCGTTCGGTGGGCGAACTGTTGCAGAACCAATTCCGCATCGGTTTCTCCCGTATGGAACGCGTGATTCGCGAACGTATGACGTTGCAAGCACAGGATCTGGATACCGTGACGCCGCAAGCGCCCATCAACATCCGTCCCGTAGTTGCCGCCATTAAAGAATTTTTCGGTTCCTCTCCCCTGTCGCAGTTTATGGACCAAAACAACCCGCTTTCGGAGTTGACGCACAAACGCCGTTTGTCTGCTCTCGGCCCCGGCGGTTTGTCCCGTGACCGCGCTGGTTTTGAGGTGCGTGACGTTCACTACAGCCATTACGGCCGTATGTGCCCGATTGAGACCCCCGAAGGTCCCAACATCGGTCTTATTTCCTACTTGGCAACCTTTGCCCGTATCAACGAATACGGCTTTGTGGAAGCTCCTTATCGCCGTGTAGACAAAGAAACCGGCATCGTAACCGACGACGTGGTGTATATGCCCGCCGATATGGAAGACGATTACATTGTGGCACAGGCGAACGAACCGTTGGATGAAAACGGCCGTTTTGTCCGTAGCCGTGTAAATGCCCGTTATCGCGACGAGTTCCTTGAAATTGAAAACGACAAGATCGATTTTATGGACATCTCGCCCAAAATGGTCGTTTCGGTGGCTACCGCGATGATCCCCTTCCTTGAGAATGACGACGCCAACCGCGCGTTGATGGGATCCAACATGCAGAAGCAGGCCGTTCCGCTTCTTAAAACAGAGGCTCCCGTGGTCGGTACCGGTATGGAATACAAAGCCGGTGTAGACTCCGGTGTGTGCGTGTTGGCCAAAGAGGCCGGTACCGTTACCGCCGTTTCCGCCGACCGCGTGATGGTGAAACGTGACAGCGACGGTTCGATTGACACCTATCAAATGGTGAAATTTGCCCGTACCAACCAAGGCACCTGTATCAACCAGCGTCCCGTAGTGGAAGTTGGCCAACACGTAGATGCACACGCCGTCATTGCCGACGGTCCTGCAACCGACAACGGCGAAATTGCCCTTGGTAAGAACGCGCTTATCGGCTTTATGACCTGGGAAGGTTACAACTACGAAGACGCCGTTCTCATCAATGAGAAGGTTGTACGTGACGACGTGTTCACCTCCATCCACATCGAAGAATACGAAGTGGAATCCCGCGAAACCAAGCTTGGGCCGGAAGAAATCACCCGTGATATTCCCAACGTCGGTGACGATGCGCTCAAAGACCTGGACGAGCGCGGTATCATCCGCATTGGCGCGGAAGTGCGCTCCGGTGATATCCTTGTTGGTAAAGTGACGCCTAAGGGCGAAACCGAACTGACCGCGGAAGAACGTTTGTTGCGCGCTATCTTCGGCGAAAAAGCGCGCGAAGTACGCGATACCTCGTTGCGTGTACCGCACGGCGAATACGGTATCATCGTAGACGTGAAAGTGTTCACCCGTGAAAACTGCGACGAACTCTCCCCCGGTGTGAATATGGTGGTTCGTTGCTACATCGCTCAAAAACCCAAGATCAGCGTCGGCGATAAGATGGCCGGCCGCCACGGTAACAAGGGCGTTGTGTCCCGTATTCTTCCCAGCGAAGATATGCCTTTCCTGCCCGATGGCACCCCGCTGGATATTGTGCTGAACCCCTTGGGCGTTCCCTCTCGTATGAACATCGGTCAGGTATTGGAAGTGCATCTCGGCTATGCCGCAAAAGCGCTTGGATTCAAGGTTATGACTCCTGTATTTGATGGTGCTCACGAGTCAGATATTCAAGAATTGCTGGAACAAGCCGGCAAGAATCCCAACGGCAAAACCATTTTGTACGACGGCCGTACCGGTGAACAGTTTGACAATCCCGTTACCGTAGGGTATATGTACTACCTCAAACTTCACCACTTGGTCGACGATAAGATTCATGCCCGTTCCACCGGCCCCTACTCGCTCGTTACGCAACAGCCGCTCGGCGGTAAAGCGCAGTTCGGCGGTCAGCGTTTCGGTGAAATGGAAGTGTGGGCTTTGGAAGCTTACGGTGCCGCTTACACGTTGCAAGAAATCTTGACCGTGAAATCGGACGACGTGGTGGGCCGTGTGAAAACTTACGAAGCCATCGTGAAAGGCCAAAACGTGCCGAAATCCGGTGTGCCGGAATCCTTCAAAGTGTTGGTAAAAGAATTGCAGTCTCTGGGCCTTGATGTGAAAGTGCTCAACAAGGATAAAGAGGAGATCGATTTGAAACAGACCTTTGAAGAGGATGAAGAATTAAATATGATCACCGTCGACAGCGACGACGCTTTCTCCACCGTGACCGACGAAAACGAACTTGACGGCTATGGTGTGGAAGAACCTGAAATTGACGATTATACCACGGAGTTTTTCGGCGTTTCGGATGAGCTTGCCGACGATTCGGATGAGATTTGAGGAAGGAGACTGATTGACTATGATGGAATTTAACATTTTTGATTCGATTAAAATCGGTCTTGCCTCCCCCGAACAGATTCGCGCATGGTCTTACGGCGAAGTGAAAAAGCCCGAAACCATCAACTATCGCACGTTGAAACCCGAACGCGACGGTCTGTTCTGTGAACGCATTTTCGGGCCTACGAAGGACTGGGAATGCCATTGCGGCAAGTACAAACGTATTCGTTATAAGGGTAAGATCTGCGACCGTTGCGGAGTAGAAGTTACCCGTGCCAAAGTTCGCCGTGAGCGTATGGGCCACATTGAGTTGGCCGCGCCCGTGTCGCACATTTGGTATTTCAAAGGCATTCCCTCCCGTATGGGCCTGCTTTTGGACGTATCTCCTCGTCTTTTGGAGCAAGTGCTCTATTTCGCTTCCTACATCGTGGCTGATCCCGGTGACACGCCGCTTCAAGCCAAACAGGTGCTCAGTGAAAAAGACTATCGCGATATGCGCGAAAAGTATGAAGACGATTTTGATGCCGGTATGGGCGCTGAGTACATTCAAAAATTGCTTGCCGACATTGACCTCGAAAAACTGTCTACCGAACTCAAAGAGGAGTTGGAAGGCGCCTCGGGTCAAAAACGCGCCCGTTTGCTTAAGCGCTTGGAAGTGGTGGAATCGTTCCGTTTGTCGGGCAACCGCCCCGAATGGATGATTCTCAACGTCGTGCCGGTCATTCCGCCCGACATTCGCCCGATGGTACAACTCGACGGCGGCCGTTTTGCGACCTCCGACTTGAACGACCTGTACCGTCGTGTGATCAACCGCAACAACCGTTTGAAGAGATTGCTTGAACTCGGTGCGCCCGACATCATCGTGCGCAACGAAAAACGTATGTTGCAAGAAGCGGTGGACGCCCTGATCGACAACGGCCGTCGCGGCCGCCCTGTTACGGGCCCCAACAACCGCTCTCTCAAATCCCTTTCGGATATGTTGAAAGGGAAACAAGGCCGTTTCCGTCAAAACTTGCTGGGTAAACGTGTTGACTATTCCGGTCGTTCCGTTATCGTTGTCGGCCCCGAACTGAAAATGTATCAATGCGGTTTGCCGAAAGAAATGGCGCTGGAACTGTTTAAACCCTTCGTTATGAAACGTTTGGTGGAAACCGGCCACGCCGGTAACATCAAATCGGCCCGTAAGATGGTTGACCGCGTCCATCCCGACGTGTGGGATGCCCTTGAAGTGGTCATCAAAGACCATCCCGTTATGCTCAACCGTGCTCCCACGCTTCACCGCCTTGGTATCCAAGCGTTTGAGCCCGTGTTGGTAGAAGGCCGTGCCATCAAACTTCATCCCCTTGTATGTACCGCTTTTAACGCCGACTTTGACGGCGACCAAATGGCCGTTCACGTACCGTTGTCCGCCGAAGCGCAAGCCGAAGCCCGCTTCCTCATGCTGGCGGCCGGCAACTTGCTCAAACCGTCCGACGGACGTCCCGTGGCCGTGCCCACGCAGGATATGGTGCTTGGTTCGTACTACCTCACCGTGCAAAAACCCGGTGAAGAAGGCGAAGGAAAAGTGTTCCGTGATGAGAACGAAGCAATGATGGCTTACCAAGCGCAGGTTATCGGTTTGCACGCGCTCATCAAAGTGCGCCGCACGATGGAAATCAATGGAGAGATGAAATCCCGTTTGGTGGAAACCACCATCGGCCGCATCATCTTTAACCAACCCATCCCGCAAGACCTCGGGTTGTGTCCCCGCGAGACGGAAGACGATCAATTCTTGTACGAAATCAACTACAAAGTCGGCAAGAAGCAGTTGTCGCAGATCATTGACAAGTGCATCAAGATGCACGGTCCCGCACGCACGTCCGAAGTGCTCGACGCGATCAAAGCGCAAGGCTACAAGTATTCAACCAAGGGTGCTCTTACCGTGGCCGTTGTGGATGCTTCCATTCCGCCCGAAAAGAAAACCTTGATTGCCGAAGCGGAAGAGGCCGTTGATAAGGTGACTGCCTTGTATAACCGCGGTTTGCTTTCCAACGAGGAACGCTATCAGATGGTTATCCGCATTTGGAACGACACCACCGATAAGGTTACCAAAGCGCTCAACAGCAATATGGATCCGTTCAACCCGATCTATATGATGTCTGACTCGGGTGCTCGTGGTTCTATCAGCCAGATCCGTCAGCTTGCCGGTATGCGCGGCCTTATCGCAAACACCTCCGGCCGTACCATTGAAGTCCCGATCCGTGCCAACTACCGCGAAGGTCTGTACATTCTCGGATTCTTCATTTCGTCCGGTGGTGCCCGTAAAGGTTTGGCCGATACGGCTCTTCGTACCGCCGACTCGGGTTATCTGACCCGTCGTTTGGTGGATGTTTCGCAAGACGTGATCATCCGCGAATCCGACTGCGGCACCTGCGAAGGTATCACCGTGCGTGACATCAAGGACGGCAAAGAGATGATCGAACCTCTGACCGAGCGTTTGGTCGGCCGGTATCTCACCGAAGATTTTGTGGATCCCAACACGGGCGACGTGGTGGTCAGCAAAGACACCATGATGACCGAAAAAGAGGCCAACCTGCTTGTGAAAACCTACGGTGTGGAAGAGATCAAGATCCGTTCTGTTCTTACCTGCCATGCCGAGCACGGCGTTTGCGCCAAGTGCTACGGTTCCAACCTCGCAACAGTTGACCCCGTTCGCGTAGGTGAAGCGGTTGGTATCATCGCGGCACAGTCCATCGGCGAGCCCGGTACGCAGTTGACGATGCGTACCTTCCACACCGGTGGTGTTGCCTCCGCCGAAGATATCACGCAAGGTCTCCCCCGCGTGGAAGAATTGTTCGAAGGCCGCAAACCGAAATCGCTGGCCATTATCTCGGAGATCGACGGTGTGGTCCGTTTGGGCGAAGAGAAGAAAAAGCGCGTGGTGTATGTGACCGCCGAGGATGGCGCAGACGAACGCAGTTACCCCATTTCCTTCGGCAGCCGTATCCGTGTACAAGACGGCGACGTGGTGAAGAAGGGTGACCGCTTGACAGAGGGTTCCATCAACCCGCACGACGTGCTCGCGGTGAGCGGCGCCGAAGCGGTGCAAAACTACCTCATCCAAGAAGTGCAGCGCACCTACCGTATGCAGGGTGTTGACATTAATGATAAGCACGTGGAGGTTATCGTCCGTCAGATGATGCGCAAGGTCAAGGTCGACGAAGCCGGTGACACTTACCTGCTGGGCGGCGCAATGATCGACCGCAGCCAATTTGATGAGGAAAACGCCCGTGTGCGTGCCCGCATTGAGGCCGGCGAAGTTCACCTGAAAGAAGCAACCTGCTCGCCTGTGTTGCTCGGTATCACCAAGGCTTCGCTTTCCACCGACTCGTTCTTGTCGGCGGCGTCCTTCCAAGAAACCACCCGCGTGTTGACCGATGCCGCAATCAAGGGCAAGGACGATCCGTTGCTTGGCCTGAAGGAAAACGTCATCATCGGTAAACTCATTCCTGCCGGTACCGGCATGCAAGAGTACAGCAACGCCGAAGCCGTAAACACTCACGCTTCGAGCGATGACCCGTATGTGACGGCGCTCCGTTCTCTCCTCGGTGAACAAGAAGATGCCGAACCCGAACTCATTGAAGAATAAGTTCTACAAAACGAACCGAGCCGATGTCATTACGACATCGGCTCGGTTTTTTGTTATTCTTGTCATTTCAATTGAGAGATAGCGATGACCATGGGTATCTCAACAGGATCGGTTTGCAGATAATGTCCATTATAGACCACACGGATCTTCATCCCCGCTTGCAGATCGGCTATGTTATTCGGCCCGATCGTATGCCTATTGATTATCACTTCATTGGCCAACAGTGGATAACCAAATACGGTATCCACATGTACCAATACCGTTTCCTCATATACTTCCAACACTGTAGCGTTAAACTCACTTTGCCCGATTATCTTCGTGGTTGTAGTGGTAAGATTTGCTTCTTCAACCGTTTCGAAATCGGCACCAATCCATTTATCATCGATCTTTAAGACCAGCTTATACGACTCTCCCGCCTCCAATGCATAGTTTGATAAGTCAACATACTGGCGAGATACCCCATCCCCCATCATAAGGCGATAACCACTGTAATACACCTTGGCGTACAATTTTTCCCATCCGCCATTGTCATTTTGTCTTAGAACAATGTAGTGGCTGTTAAACTTGATTTGTCCACCTGTTCTATTCTCAATTTTGACACTCATCACTTCGTCGACTGAGAATTCTATTTTGTCTAACAACAAATGAATATCCGTGTGAAAATCATCCGCTTCAAATTTGTCGGGAACTCGCGTTGTTGTTGGCGCGGTCGTCCCCGTTCCAGAAGTTGGTTTTTGCCACGTAACGGTCCTTTTTGTTGTAGTGGTGATAGTAGAAGCCACCGTTTCTGAAGTTATAACATCTTCTAAGCGATAGATACCCACTACCTTAGGAATTTGGACGGGATAGGTTTCCAGCACTTCGCCGTTGTATACCACACGAATGGCCATCCCCTCTTGCAAATCCTTTACACTGTTGAGGGAAATCGTGTTGGTATTGATAACGGCTTCACCGCTCAGCGGTGTGACAAAGGCTTCGTCTACACGAACTCGTGCACTTCCCTCATACACTTGTAATACCGTGGCGTTAAAATAACTTTCACCGTTTGGTTTGGTGGTGGATGTGGGACCCGTTGCGGTCGTGGTAGTCGGCGTTTCGACCCGGAAGGTCGTTTGGCGTGTTTCGGGCAGAGTGAAATTAAGCGTTACAGGGAAAGCCACGGGCGTTTCGGTTCGGGGCTCGAACCAAATGGACTTTTGCAGTTGATACTCGCCCTTCGCCACACATGCGCTGATATTCAGCGTTTGTTCAAACGTTTCACCCTCCGGGACGGAATATAATATGGTGTCCCAAGCATGGCCTTCGTTTGGGTATATCTTTCTTTGGTTGTGTAAAAGCGTAAATTCAGGACCAAAGGTAATGGTTTTGTCGGTATTGTTTTTTAACTTTACCGTCATAAACAACCCACCCTCTTTTTCTTCGCAACGGAGAACCGACAACGAAATACCATTGAGGGTTACAGGGGCTTTGGTGACAACACAACTACCGGTAGGTGTGTTAGGCTCAGAAGTGGTGGTGGAGATCACATTCGTTTGGCTGACGGGGATCAAGCGGAAGATCCAGTCGATCTCCGACAACCTACCCATCGCAAGATAGATCTCCCCGTTCTTCTGCTCTAACAGATAATACCGTTCGTTGGCACCACTATCCACATAGGAAACGGTGTGCTTGTTATTTTCGTGCAAGATCTTAGCGGAATAGCCCGCGTCCCACCAATCTTCGGTGAGCATATAGTCAAAGTTGTTACGGTCCAATTTGTCTTGGGTAAGCGCGCCGATCTCGTGCCATGTACCGCTTTGCGCAATCTGTAACCGCACACTATCTTCCGTAATATACACATTGGGGATGGAGTTATCCGTATAGCGTGCATCGGCCTCTCTGTCGTTGCCATAGACGATGCCGTCACCTTTGTATTGCCAGCCGACAAACGAATAGATACGATCAATACCAAATTCCACGTAGGCAATATATGTGGTATCGGGATCGGACTTG
This sequence comes from Acutalibacteraceae bacterium, assembly GCA_045603285.1. Taxonomy (GTDB): domain Bacteria; phylum Bacillota; class Clostridia; order Oscillospirales; family Acutalibacteraceae; genus RGIG3009. Next base: position 12,411 of record JAZULW010000047.1, read on the forward strand.
AAATATACTTCCGTTTCCAAACGGTAGTTGCCGTTTTGTGAGAGGTCGTAATCGCCGAGGGCATACGTTTGAGAAGTCTCCGCGTCGGGCGGCAGCATTTTCAGTATCGCATTCCAGCGTGGGTCTTGCAAGGTGGGACAGGGTTCTCCGTCGCGCAGTAAAGTGAATTTTTCACCGTAACACAAGGTGTCATCGGTATCGTTTTTGAGTTGCACCGTGATGTACGGATCGGCGTGATTGATACTACCCTCGCGGTAATGGAACAACACGTTTTCACATTCCGCGCTACTGACCGTACCGACAATGCCGTAATTCTCCGATTCCCATTCGTCTTTGGGGTCGGTCAAGAAGCAAACGGCGACCGCTATACACGTAAGAAGGGCGGCCACGACCGCCCAAAAGGCCGGCTTTTTGTAGTGGAGCACCGATTTGATGCGGCCTTTGACACCGTTTTCCCCAAAGGCCAACGGACAGGCAGTCAAATGTCTGCGAGGTGCGCTACAATTAATAAGCGCATCGGCATACCATTTTTTCTGTTCTTCGCCATACTCGCCATAGGAAGCAATCACTTTTTCGTCACACGCAAATTCAATGTCACGACACAACATAATATAGGCTACCCACAATAAAGGGTTAAACCAATAGACAGATAACAGTGCAAACCCGAGAGGTTTCCAGAGATGGTCGCGACGGGCAAGGTGCGCTTGTTCGTGCGCCAACACGTAGACACGGTCTTGCTCGCTCATATCCGAGGGCAGGTAAATGCGTGGGCGGAACAGTCCCAAAATGAACGGCGATTGTATGCGGTCGCCGTGATAGACGTTGTCAAACAGCAAGGCTGCCTCACGTACACGGCGGCGCACCGACCAATAACTGCCGATGGCGTACAACAACATTACCATCATTCCGACCAACCATATAACCCCACCGATGGCGAGCCACACTTGCACGGGATTCACGCTATCCCCCACTTGCGGTGCCAACGTTTGCCCTATAACGGGATTGATGGCCATATCCACGGAGAAGATACCGGTGTTTACCGACGGGATTTGTGCGTATACGATTTCATCGGGAATGGTTTGCGAGGTGGGCAATACACTGAAGTCGCTTTTGATGGAAAAGGGCAACAACAAGCGAACCCCAACCAAACCCCACAACAAGCAACGAATGTATTTGGGGGCTTTGGGAAAGCAAAAGCGCAACAACAACACCGCGCCAACCAACCAGGAAACTGAAATGCTCACGTTAAGAAGTTGCAATAACATCGCATCCATCGTTATTCCTCCTCGTACCTGGCAACCATTTGCCGCAAACTTTCCACTTCCTCTTGTTTTAAGGGGCGACCATTGGTAAAAGCGGCCAAAAACGCCGGCAACGAGCCTTGAAAGGTCTGCTCGACAAATTTTTCACTCTGCAAGGTGTAAAACTGCTGGCGTGACACACGCGAGGTAACCACCCCGCCATTGTTTTGGAAAATCCCTTTCTCGCACAAACGTTTCAGCACGGTATAGGTGGTCGATTTTTTCCATGCGAATTCTTTTTCACTATAACGGGCAAGTTCGGTTGACGAGATCGGCTCATTTTCCCAAATAATATTGGCAAAACGCGATTCAATAACACCCATTTGATAGTCGGTCACGGTGTATCACTCCATTCTACATCTTGTCGATCACCTTTAGTCTACACCATGTAGACCGACTTGTCAAGGGGGAAATCATAACCACCAGCAAACCGGTGGTATGCACAGCCCCTAGAAGGGGCCCTACAGGCTTGGCCCCTAAAAGGGGCGCTGAACTTTATCATTGCATTACACGCCCTGCCGCCCGTAAACGAGCACCACGTATTCTGAGCGGCTCCCTCTGACGAGGGAGCTGGCGAGCCGATTTCGGCGAGACTGAGGGAGAGATAAAAAATAACTACCCCTCAGTCGCTAAAGCGACAGCTCCCTTT
>JAZULW010000048.1:0-24771 GCA_045603285.1 Acutalibacteraceae bacterium
GGGCAATTTCCTTTTTGTGCTAACCGGTATTCGCCAAGCGATCGCCATGAGTATTTGTATGTTGGCAGTACGGTTTATTCAAAACAAAAAACTAATCCCTTTCCTACTACTTATTTTATTAGCGGCGCAGTTCCATCACTCGGCCTATATTTTTGTCGTAATGTATTTCTTGGGGCGGAAAAAAGTAACGGCTATGTCTATGATCGTCAATATTCTTGTAACCGTAGTTGCCTGTTTCAATTACGAACGCTTGTTGGGCATTGCTAATGATATTTTAGATTATAATAACAAACTAGATCCAACAGGAAATGGATTTATCTTTTTTGCCATTCTTATTTGCATACTTGCGTTAGCGCTTTTAACAAAATCGAAATGGGTTACAAGTTCAAAAGAAACCGTCATTTTGAATTCAGGCATTATGTGTGGCATCATTTGGGTGTTCCGGTTAATAGGAAGAACCGCCGAGCGCCCCTCCATGTATTGGCTGAATACCATTCCCGTTGTATTCACCGAATCAATCGATGCATTGACCCACCCCCAAACGCGTAGTCTCGTGCGAATGGCGGTTATCATGTTGACGTTTGCCTTTTTTGCATACCGCACGATTGGTTTAACGTATGCTTTTTGCTTCTAAAGGAGATTTGTATGAAAATATTAATTACCGGAGCCGGCGGTTTCATCGGCAAAAATTTAACAGCCAAACTAAAAGAACTCTATGATGATATAACGATATACTACTATGACATCGATACTCCGTCAGAAATGCTGAACGAGTTCGCTAAGGATTGCGATTTTGTTTACAACTTCGCTGCCGTTCATCGTCCGAAATCCGATGAAGAATTTGATATCGTCAACAATAAGTTTTTTTGCAATCTACTGGATTTGCTTAAAAAACACAACAACAACTGTCCTGTACTTTATACATCTTCCATACAAGCTTCAAACGGAACAAAATATGGTGACAGTAAAATAGCCGCAGAAAACGCTTTGATAAAATATGGCGAGGAAACCGGTAATAGAATTATTATTTACCGATTAACAAACACCTTTGGCAGATGGGCAACCCCCAATCATCATTCCGTTGTTGCAACTTTTTGTTATAACCTAGTAAATAATATTGAATTAACTATCAGCAACCCCCATATTCTAATGAAATTTTATTATATTGATGATGTGATTGATTCTTTTGTAGCACAATTGAATGGCGCTGTTTTACCGTGTGATGACGGTATATTCCGATTGACTGATGATAAAATTTATGAAGTTACCTTAGGTGAACTGGCGAACAAACTAACCTACATAAGTAATTGCGTAAAAAATAACACGAAGGTTATCTTTAAAACTGCTATTGATTACAAGCTCTATGAAACTTATTTATCCTATTGCGAATAAAGAGGAGTTTTTTTATGAAAGTTGTTTTTATAACAAGTACTTTCGACCATTATCATCTTCCGTGTTGCGAAGAAGCGTATAAACAATTAGGCTCTGATTTCATTTTCATCTCCACAGTCCCCATGCCTGATTCTATGAAAAAATTAGGTTTTACAGACTATGGCCAACTTTGTCCGTATGTTTTAAACGCTTTTGAAAATTCATCCAATATGCAAAAAGCAAAAAACCTTTGTAACGAGGCCGATGTGGTAATAATCGGTGCTGCCGATAAATCTTTTGTTGCCGAAAGATTACAGAAGGATAAATTAACTTTTTGTTTCACAGAACGATTATTTAAAAAAGGCATAAAATCACTTCTTAAACCTAAAAATGCAATTAATCTATATAGGGCTCACACGAAATTTAGAAACAATAAAAACTATTATATTTTATGCTCTGGTTATTATGCTCCCAAAGATTTTAAAATCATCGGAATGAAACAAAACAAACTTCTTCGCTGGGGATATTTTTCGGCCACAACCGAATTAACCAATACCTATGATCGTGATTTTTTATCCATTTTATGGACCGGAAGATTTGTCGGGTTGAAACATCCTGAGTTTGCTTTAGAAGCAGCAAAACAATTAAAGTTAAATAATATTAAATTCCAAATGAATTTTATTGGTATGGGGCCCATGCAGGCGGATATGCAAAACTACATTGATCGCAATCATTTAAACGATGAAGTAAAAATACTAGGCAGTATGCCAACCGCCGATGTTCAAAAACATATGAGCAATTGCGATATCGCTCTTTTCACTTCCGACAAGCGCGAAGGTTGGGGAGCAGTTGTTAATGAGGCAATGATTGGCGGATGCGCGGTTATTGCAAGCGATGCCGCAGGCAGTAGTAAAGTCCTTATTAAACACAATGAAACCGGTTTGATATACCACCATCCAAATAAGAAAGAATTTATTAGTCTTGTGCTTATGTTGGCCAAAAATTCTAAACTCAGAAAAAAAATGGGGATTCAGGCCAATAAATCTCTCGTTGAAAAGTGGAACGGTACCGAGGGTATGAAACGCTTATTAACATTAAGCCGTGCCATCCTTAGTAATCAAGAGATTGAAAATTATACCGATGGTCCCTGTTCTATAGCCAATAATTAATTCCTTAAAGGAAGTCAAGATTATGTCAACACCTTGTTGCTCGATCATTGTACCGGTATATAATGCCGAACAATATATAAAAAAATGCATCGAAAGTATTTTAAATCAGACCGTCACAGATTTAGAGCTAATTTTAATTGATGATGGTTCTACTGACAACAGCGGTATAATTTGCGATGATTTTGCCCAAAAAGATTCCCGTATTCAAGTTATTCATCAAGAAAACGGCGGCGTATGCGCCGCACGTAATACCGGAATTGATCACGCCCTTGGCAATTACCTTTCATTCGTAGATTCGGACGATTATCTTGAGCCCAACGCTTTGGAAATTTTATATAATGATATTCAAAACTATGGTAGCGACATCTCTTGTGCGCTTATGGTGGGCGACAACAACCAAAATGCGAATAACCTGGCAAACGGGAACTATGAAATTTGGGAAGGTACCGATGCGATTAAAAACTCTTTATTAGATAACCGTTTCACCTATTCCTCCTGTGCAAAATTGTTTGACCGTAATTTTATTGGCGAAACCCGTTTTGAAGTGGGCAAAAAAATTCACGAAGACAGTTTCTTTATGTTTAGTTGTTTCCTAAAATGTCCTACCGTAACAGTAAGAAACGTTGGAGTTTATCATTACACATGGAACCCCAGCAGTGCTTCGCACGCGGAATTTTCCGAAAAATTTTTCGATATTTTATACTTTGCAAACAAAAAGGCTAAACGAATAAAAAAAGATTTCCCCGAACTGGAAAAAGAACTAAACAACGCTATTATAAAAGCCAACCTTGCAATGCTACATATGTTTTGCAACACGAATGACAAAACGTATAAAAAAGATATTAAGCAATGTATAAAAACCGTAAAACAATTAAAAAAATATTTCGTACCGGCCATCCCCGGAGATAAAAAATTCTTTCTGGTTGTTGTAAACAATCTATATTACTTGTTCAAATTATATTACCGCATTCGGTATAAACACAATTAGGTGAAAAATGAAAACTATATTAATCGTTGCCGACAGTCTTGCGACCGGCGGTCTTGAAAAAACGTTGATCGATTTATGCAACAATTTGGATTACCAGCAATATGCGGTAGATCTGTATCTTTTCAACGAAGGTAGAGATTTATTGCCCCAACTGAATAAAAACGTTCATTTGCTGCCCGATTCACCGTATTTTAATACGGTGTATAACCTCCCGTTTGGCCTTGCAATTAAAACCCTGGTAAAGCAAAAACGTTTTGATTTGGCATTTTATCGATTGTTAAGATTTATAAAATCAAGACTGAAGATATATAATTTTTCTAAAACGGATTGGCATTTTCAAAAGAAAACTCTGCTTAAAATTGATCAAAAATATGATGTTGCTATCGGCTTTGCCGAAGGAACAGCTTGTTACTACGTTGCCGACTGCGTAGATGCCAAAGTAAAAAACGTATGGATACATACTGACATTAAAGAAATAACGACTAATCGCGCTCTTGATCGTATGGCTTTTGAAAAAGCCAATACGATTTGCACCGTATCGCAAAACTCAAAACAATCATTAAGCGAGCTTTATCCACAATTTACAAGCAAAATTAACGTGTTCACTCTCCCCTCACTTTTCGATTTCGAGCGAATAGAAAGCCTTGCAAACGAACCTAACGAAATGGATACGGACTGCCAATGCATTGTATCGGTTGGCCGTTTGGTAGAACTTAAGGGCTTTCATCTTTGTATTGAGCCTTGCAAGAGACTTATTGACGAAGGCTACACGGTTAAGTGGTATATTTGCGGCGACGGTCCGCAAAGGGACGAGCTTGAAAGCCTTATAAAACAACACGGCTTAGAAAACCATTTCGTTTTACTCGGCAACAAATCAAACCCCTATACCTATATCAAAAACGCGGATATATGCGTTCAACCCTCCAGCTATGAAGGCTTTAGTTTGGTCGTATACGAAGAAAAAATCTTGAAAAAATGTGTTGTTTGTACGCCTATAGGAAGTAATCTGGAAATGATAGCCGACGGCCAAAACGGCAGTATAATCAACCGCGACAGCGAAAGTATTTACAAGGCGTTAAAATCACTTTTGGACAACCCCCCACTACTAAAAAAGTTAAGCGAATCCCCTTCGCTTAACTTCATAACCAAAAAAGAAACAATACATAGAATAGAAGCGACTTTTGATGAATTATGTTAAAAACTTTTTAAAAAAACTTAATACTGCGTCGCCTGCCGCCAAAGCTTCTTTTTGGTTTGTGGCTTCTAATGTTGTTTTAAGAGGCATTTCTTTTATAACCACCCCTATATTCACAAGGCTTTTAGACGTTGCGGACTACGGTATTTCAAGCGTTTTTATAACGTGGGAAGGAATCATCAGTATTTTCGCAACTCTTTCTCTTGCGGGCGGTGTCTATAATGTTGCCATGACCAAGTTTGAGGATGACGTCGACACCCTAACCTCCTCACTAATCGGTCTTACCGCAGTTTCTTCAACGGTGGTTTATTTAGGTTGTATCGGTATAAACTGTTTATTCCCAAGCCTTTTTGAATTAAGTACCGGTTACTTAATTTTTATGTGGGTGCAAACCTTTTTTAATGCTGCTACGACGTTTTGGCTTATGCGAAAACGCTTTACGTATGACTATAAAAAGGTAATTGCTTATACGTTTTCAAATGCACTTTTAAGCCCCATTGTGGCCATTATTGCCGTTAAACTGGTCACCGAAAACAAGGCTTATGCCAAAGTTATCGGCTCGGGCGTTTGGGGTATTATGATCGGTGCTCTAATTATGGTATTGCTTGTTTGCAAAGGCAAAAAGCTATACCATAAAGAGTATTGGAGATATGCTTTAAAATTTAATTTACCATTACTCCCACACTATTTATCCCAAGTATTATTAAATTCTTCGGATAAGTTAATGCTGAATGCGTTTGTAGGTGCCGCATCCGCAGGACTTTACACGATAGCACATAGTATCACCGGTATTGTCAGCATCATCACGCAATCTATAAATAGCTCTCTTATTCCATACACCCTACAGTCGATTAAAAACAGAACCGTTAAAAACCTTTATAAAACCATATTAGGGTGTAGTGTGTTAGTATCGGTTGTGTGCGAATTCATTATTCTTTTTGCCAGAGAGGGCATATTGGTTTTTGCAACACCCGAATATATGGATGCCGTGTGGTTTGTGGTGCCTTTAGCTTTTTCGGTTCAAGTTTCATTTATAACGGGGCTGGTGGGTAATATCGTTTTCTACTATGAAAAAACAAAGCAAATGAGTCTTGCCACAATGATAACCGCCGTATTAAACATAATCCTAAATTATGTGGGCATAAAACTTTGGGGCTCTGTTGCTGTTGGTTATGCCACACTTATAACCAGCTTTTTCCACTTTTTTGCCTATTATTTTATCGCCAAAAAGTATGAAAAAAATCTTAACCAAATCATAAACCTGAAGGTTCTTTTGGCTATATTCTTAGCATTTGCCGTGTTGATGGTTTACGGATTACTATTCTGGAATAATTTCGTAATGAAAATAGCGCTCTTAGTAATCCTATTTATTTTAATCGCAATTTTCAAAAACAAAATACAAGATCTATTATCTACCATAACCAAAAAGGATGTTGACGCAGTTGATGAGTAGCAAAAAGATAGGTATAACGACTGTCCATAGAAACGTCAATTACGGCGCTAACCTGCAAGCCTTCGCGAGTTGCAAATTTATAAACAATTCAGGCTATAACGCTGAGATTATTGACTATTTATCGAAAGAACTTGATAAAGACAATTATTTGCTCAGTTGGCTTAAACATTCATACGACTGCGGAAAAAGCAACTCTTTACTACACAATCTAAAGCTTAGTAGCGCGCTTGCGCTGTCTGCCCCCACAAAATATCGAAGACTCAAAAAGTTTTATTCCTTTAGAGAAAAATATTGCAAACTTTCTAAAAAATATGAAAATATCACAGAAATCGAAAACAGCAATTATGATACCATCGTTTGCGGTAGTGACCAAATTTGGAACCCGGATATTACAAACGGAATTGACCCGATTTTCTTTGGCGATGTGGGTGGTGTCAGCAAACGCATATCCTATGCCGCAAGCGTGGGCAAGGCCGAATATTCCCTTTTAGAAGCCCAAAAAGCTATACCGCTTATAAAGCAGCTTGACTATTGCTCGGTTAGAGAACCCGATTCTGCCAAGTATTTAAGTGAACTGGCAAACCGCAACATAGAAACTGTCTGTGACCCTGTTTTCTTACTTGATAAATTCGACTATGAAGATTTACTTAAAAAAAGAATAATAAAGCGAGATTACGTTTTAGTTTACAGTATAATATCTAACAGCGCTATGCTTGAAACAGCTAAAAAATACGCCAAAGATCATAAGTTAAACCTTGTAGAAATTTGTGCTAACAAAGGCCGTCACCAAAAGCATACACAAAAAACAGATTATGGTCCCATAGAGTTTTTAAACGCCATAAAATATGCGAATACAATTTTTACGAACTCTTTTCACGGTACCGCCTTTTCCATTATTTTTGAAAAATCATTCTTCGTGTTCAATAATAAACATCGTGGAAGCCGCATAACCAATCTTATGAAAAAAGCGGGACTTGGCGATTATATGCTGGATGAAGAAAATCCCTCTTTCCCGATCGAAAGCATTGACTACTCGGTTGTTAAGGGGAATTTAGAAAATTTTATCTCTTCTTCAAAAAGCTTTTTGCTAACAGCGCTTAAGTCTAATAAGACTTTGCTTTGTAATCATGGTTGTACTGGTTGCGGCGTTTGTAAAACCGCCTGCAAAAAAGATGCCATTCGTATAACGAAGGACGATAAAGGCTTTTTAAAAAGCTATATTGACAATGAAAAGTGTGTTAATTGTAAGGCTTGTTACAATATTTGCCCCGCAATTAATACTCCTGCACAGTATCAGCCAACCTCTACTTATGCATTTAAAGCGCCTGATATCTTACGAAAAAATTCAACTTCGGGCGGTGCTTTTGCCGCTTTGGCTACTACCGTAATAGATAACGGTGGCAGTGTTTACGGTGCAAGCTTAGATCATAATTTTAAGCTTTATCATAAACGCATTGAAAAGAAAGAAGATATTGTATTACTGCAAGGCACAAAATACATTCAAAGCGATATAACAGGTGTTTTTGAGCCGCTAAAAAATGATATTTTAGCAGGTATACCCGTACTATTTTCCGGTACCCCTTGCCAAATAGCCGCCATCAACAACTTTGTAAAAAAGGAAGAACTAAACACCGAACAACTTTATTTGTGTGATATTATTTGTCATGGTGTGCCTTCTCCAAAAGTTTTCGACGATTATATAAAATGGTTAAACACCAAGCACGTCTTTAAAAAATACTTTTTTAGAAACAAAGCTATTTCTTGGCGTGGTGATTCAAGCGCCATTGAAGCTGCTGATGCGCAATTATTACACAACCAAAACACTTCCGCATTTATGAATATATATTACAGCAATAATATAACAAGCGATGCGTGTTTTGAGTGTAAATATACAAACCAAAAGCGCATTAGCGACATAACGATATCCGACTTTTGGGGCTTGGAAAATATTAACCCCAACTTTGAAGACAGTTACGGTGTTTCAATGGTATTAACCAATACGCAAAAAGGCGAAAATCTTTTTGCCCAAACCGAAGGCATTAAGGAAACCTCCGATATACGCTTTGCTAAACAACCTCAACTGGAGCATCCCACCGCAAAGCCCGGCACTTACGAAGCCTTTTGGAAAAACTATAAAACCAACGGTTTCGAATACGTTGTTAAACACTTTGGTTTTCCGAAAAAAACCGTAAAAACCATTCTTTACAACCTTATAAAAAGAAAATAATTGGGGAGATATACTATGTTAAACTTTAAAAACAAAACTCTACTAATCACAGGTGGCACCGGTAGCTTTGGTAACGCTGTGCTAAACCGCTTTTTAGCCACCGATATCGGTGAAATCCGTATACTCTCTCGGGATGAGAAAAAGCAGGATGATATGCGCCACGAATTTCAGGCAAAAATGCCCGAAGTAGCTGAAAAAATCACCTTCTACATCGGTGACGTGCGCGATTTACAGTCGGTTAAAAATGCTATGCACGGGGTTGATTATATTTTCCACGCCGCTGCTTTAAAGCAGGTACCCAGTTGCGAGTTTTTCCCGATTGAAGCGGTTAAAACCAACGTAATAGGCACCGAAAACGTGCTTACTGCCGCTATTGAAGCAGGGGTTCAAAATATTGTTTGTCTTTCTACCGATAAGGCAGCATACCCTGTTAACGCTATGGGCACAAGCAAGGCTATGATGGAAAAGGTTATTGTGGCTAAATCGAGAACCATCTCCCCCGATAAGACTAAAATTTGTTGCACACGTTACGGCAACGTTATGTGCAGTCGTGGTAGTGTTATTCCGCTTTGGATTGAGCAAATTAAAGCTGGCAAGGAAATTACCATAACTGAGCCTTCAATGACAAGATTTATTATGTCGCTTGATGAAGCAGTAGACTTGGTTTTATTCGCTTTCGAAAACGGACATTCGGGTGATATTTTGGTTCAAAAAGCTCCCGCTTGTACAATTGAAACTTTAGCAAAGGCGGTAACGGAATTATTTAATTCTGAAACTAAAATTAAGGTAATCGGCATTCGTCACGGTGAAAAAATGTACGAGACTCTACTTACTAATGAGGAATGCGCTAACGCTACCGATATGGGTGATTTCTACCGTGTGCCTTGCGATAATCGTGGTCTTAATTATGATAAATACTTTAAAGATGGCGATACCGAACGCAATCCGCTTACCGAGTTTAATTCAAACAATACAGACTTATTGAATGTAGAAGAAGTAAAAGAAAAGCTTCTGTCGCTTCAGTATATACGTGATGAGCTTGAAAGTTTGGAGAAAAATTAATGAACATACTTGTTACAGGTGCAAAAGGATTTGTGGGAAAAAATCTTGTTGTATCACTTAAGAATGTTAAATACGGCAAGGATCGTACACGAAATATTCCAATAGATGAAATTTTCGAGTACGATATTGATACCGATAAGGCACTTTTGGATGAATACTGCAAGAAATGTGATTTTGTTTTTCATCTTGCGGGTATTAATCGTCCAAAAGAACAATCCGAGTTTATGGAGGGTAATTTTGGCTTTACCTCCGAGTTGCTCGAAAGCCTTAAAACAAATGATAATAAATGCCCTGTTATGATTTCTTCGTCAATTCAGGCGGCACTCGATAATCCTTATGGTATTTCTAAAAAAGCCGGAGAGGATTTGCTTTTCTCTTATGCTAAAGAAACAGGCGCAAAGGTGCTTGTGTACCGTTTGCCTAACGTTTTCGGCAAATGGTGCAGACCGAATTATAACAGCGCAGTTGCTACATTTTGCAATAATATTGCAAATGATTTGCCAATACAGGTCAATGACCGAAACGTTACTATGACGCTTGTTTATATTGATGACGTTGTTGACGAGCTTATGCGTGCGCTTTTGGGCGACCAAACCTGTGACGGTGATTACTGTAAGGTCCCAATTGAACATAAAATAACCCTTGGCGAGATAGTTGATTTGATATATTCCTTTAAAAATCAACCTGAAAACTTGGTTATACCTGAAATTCCGACGGGGAGTTTTGAAAAGAAGCTTTATTCAACCTATCTATCCTATTTACCAAAGGAAAAGGTAAGCTTTCTGCCAAAAATGAACATTGATGATCGTGGAAGTTTTACTGAACTTTTAAAGACCAAAAACTGTGGTCAGTTTAGTGTTAATATTTCAAAGCCCTGTATTACCAAGGGACAGCATTGGCACCATACGAAATGGGAATTTTTCATTGTGGTTTCGGGCAAGGGACTTATACAGCAACGAAAAATTGGTACCGACGAGGTGCTTGAATTTGAGGTTTCGGGGGAGAAAATTGAGGTGGTGCATATGCTACCCGGCTACACCCACAATATTATAAATCTATCCGAAACGGAAAATTTAGTTACGGTTATGTGGGCGAATGAAAGTTTTGATCCTGATAAACCTGACACATTTTTTGAAGAGGTGTAATTTATATAACATTCCAAAAGCATGAAATAGCCCTTAGCCTTGTTGAACGGCAGATGAGTCTTTTTGGAAAACCGATCTTTTACCTCTTTTAAAAAGAACAGGCCCCTTTAAATTTGCCGCAATTATTACGAGAGCGGCACCTATTTACCTTACGTATGTCACTCTATAAACAGTTTGCACTCTATACTTCTAAGGAGGATTGAAAAATGCCCAAACTTAAACTGATGACGATTGTGGGTACTCGACCTGAAATTATAAGACTTGCCGAGGTCATCAAGAAAAACGATATCTATTTTGACCAAATTTTGGTACACACAGGGCAAAACTATGATTACACCCTAAACCAAATTTTCTTTGAAGATTTGGGACTCCGTAGTCCCGACCATTATCTTAATGCAGTGGGAAATGATTTGGGCGAAACGATGGGTAATATTATAGCCAAGGCCTACAAATTAATGGTCGAAGTAAAGCCGGATGCTTTGCTCGTTTTGGGTGACACAAACTCTTGTCTTTCGGCTATTGCAGCAAAACGTCTTCACATACCGATTTTCCATATGGAAGCAGGTAACCGCTGCAAAGATGAATGCCTCCCCGAAGAAACCAACCGCAGAATCGTTGATATTATAAGTGATGTAAACCTTGCCTACTCCGAACATGCCCGCAAATACCTTCATGAATGTGGCTTGCCTAAGGAACGCGTTTATGTAACAGGCTCTCCCATGGCTGAGGTTTTAAGAGCTAATCTTGATAAAATCAAGGCTTCAACCATCCATAGTAAGCTTGGCATTGAAAAAGGCAAGTATATTTTACTTTCGGCTCACAGGGAAGAAAATATTGATACCGAAAAGAACTTCCTCTCCCTCTTTACTGCAATCAATGCGATTGCCGAAAAGTATCAAATGCCCATTCTTTACTCCTGCCATCCTCGTTCTAAAAAACGCCTTGATGAAAGCGGCTTTAAGCTTCACGACTCCGTAATCCGTCACGAGCCCCTCGGCTTCCACGATTACAACTGTTTGCAAATGAATGCCTTTGCTGTAATTTCGGACAGTGGCACACTCCCCGAAGAATCAAGCTTTTTCACAAGCGTTGGCTCACCCTTCCCCGCAATTTGCATCAGAACCTCAACCGAGCGTCCCGAAGCACTTGACAAAGCCTGCTTTATCTTGGCTGGCATTGACGAAATAAGCCTTTTACAATCGGTTGAAACCGCGATAGAAATGAATAAGAATGCCGATTACGGCATCCCAGTTCCCGATTATGTAGAGGAAAATGTTTCAACCAAGGTTGTCAAGCTTATTCAAAGCTATACAGGGGTTGTCAATAAAATGGTATGGAGAAAAAATTAAAAAGCCATAAAAATTTTTATTTTCCTCTATTGTCAAGAACAAATAAAGTATTATACGCATGAATCCTGTTTAATTGTCACCCGTTTACTAGCGGCGTGGCAAGCGGTAAATTTATCCCGTGGCGAGTTGTAACAATTTCTACCGACGGAAGAATAATGGATTAAACGCTATCGATGGGGACTCAAAAGATTCCTCTTGCAAAAAGAATGCTCCCGTAGAGTTTTCCTACGGGAGCGTTGCTGATTTTTTGAGGGTGTTTATTGCGTATATCGGGAGAGGGCTTAAATGACATTCAAGAGGTCAGCGGTTGATCCCGCTTAATCTCCACCAAAAGAAAACAGTCCGTCCGATCGGATGGACTGTTTTCTCTTTTGCCTGTACATTTACTGCAATTCTACCACCGAGAGAGTGAGCAGTTCCTTCTCTACGCTTTGTGTATATATTCGTATAGTTAACCATTTCATCGGTAGGTTGAATGCGCACGACATATGTTATAAACTTTTCTTGTTAGCATTGCCGTTTGAAAGGAGAATCGTTATGAAACGAACCGCATTGCGAGAACGTCTTTTACCTCCCTATACCAAAGGCGAAGAACTCTTTAACACTATATCACACATCGTTGGCGGTGGTTTTGGAATCCTTGCCTTAGTTGTCTGCGTTGTTTTTTCCGCTTTGTACCGTGATGTTTGGTCTGTGGTAAGCAGTTGTATTTATGGCGGATCAATGGTACTACTGTATACCGTTTCCAGCGTTTATCACGGTCTTCATCCATCGTTGGGGAAAAAGGTGATGCAAGTCATCGACCATTGTACCATCTATCTACTCATTGGCGGTACCTATACCCCTGTGGCTTTATGTGCGATACGCCCTTACTCATCCGGTTGGGGTTGGGTCTTATTCGGTATCGTTTGGGGCTGTGCCGTTATTGGCGCTACCTTTACCGCCATTGATCTAAAAAAATACGCCAAACTTTCCATGGCCTGTTACATCGGAATGGGATGGAGTGTGCTTTTGGCCGTAAAACCAACCGTAAACTCGGTAGAGCCGATGGGGCTATTGTGGCTTCTTTTGGGAGGCATTTCGTATACCGTTGGCGCCGTGATATACGGACTCGGCAAAAAACACCGCTATATGCACGCGGTTTTTCATCTGTTCGTCCTATTGGGCAGTATGTTACAATTCATCTCCGTTTTGTTTTATATTCTATAAGCAAAGCGCTTGCCACAATCTCGTAAAAGCGATCCCGAAATTCAGCCGTACAATCTCCTTGCACACGCGTACGGGGTATCGCGCTAACTCTTCTCCGTTTAACGTAAAGGTGACCTCCCCTACGACTTGCCCTTTTTCAACGGGGGCTTCCACGTCTTCCGCAATGCGAACGGTACGCGTAATTTGCTTTTCAGCCCCTTTTTTTACAAGTATCGGGGTCATTTGATCGGGAAGAATATCCGCTCTTTCTTCCACTCCGCGCAATACGGCTATCGGTGACAACGTTGTGTCGTCTAAAGAGGGTGTATAGACAGTATAATTGGCAAACCCGTGGTCAAGCAATTTTCGTGCACCGCCGAACCGCTCATCGGTGGTATCGCAGCCTAAAATAACCGCTACCAAGCCAAGTCCGTTCCGTTCGGCGGTGGCCGCCAGATTGTGACCCGCCGTAGACGTGGTACCGGTCTTTAACCCCGTCGCACCGTCATAAAAACGGATGAGTTTGTTGGTATTGACCAATTGCGATTTTCCGTCGCGCAAGGTATCCATCCAAATGGTCGTATACTGTTTAACGGCGGGATGCTTCATCAGTTCGCGGGACATTAATGCCACGTCGTGGGCACACGAGTAGGCTTCATCATTCAACCCACTGCAGTCTAAAAAATGCGTATCATTCATACCAAGCTCGGCGGCACGAATGTTCATACGCTCCACAAATCCCTCAATAGAGCCCGCCACGTGCTCTGCCAAAGCAGCACACGCATCGTTGGCAGAAACCACAGCCGCCGCCTTAATGAGGTCGTGCACGCTCATAATCTCACCCGGTTCCAACCAAATTTGTGATCCGCCCATCGAAGCCGCCACGGAAGAACACGTTACCAAATCCTCATAGGTAATAAATTCGTCCTCAATGGCTTCCATCACCAGTAACAACGTCATCACCTTGGTTACTGAAGCAATGGGAAGTTTTTCGTGCGCATTCTTTTCATACAGCACCGTTCCCGATGCCTGATCCATCAGTACCGCCGATTTGCCGCCGATTTGCAAGGCATTACCATCGGCAACCACGTCTTCGGCCCACAAGTCGCTCAGCACCTCAGGGGCTTTGAGTGATAGCAACTCCTCTTCGCTTTCACCCGATTCGATATCCGTAATGAGGGCAGCGTTTGCCCCCAGCGTTAACAACCACAAACT
Source organism: Acutalibacteraceae bacterium (assembly GCA_045603285.1). Classification (GTDB taxonomy): domain Bacteria; phylum Bacillota; class Clostridia; order Oscillospirales; family Acutalibacteraceae; genus RGIG3009. The sequence goes on from JAZULW010000048.1 coordinate 14,363, forward strand.
GCACAACAACATTCCGAGTATTCTTATTCTTTTCATACGCTCACCTCTGTATGTCATACTATGTAAGCGCATAAAGACAATATGACAAAAAAGCCGCAGCCCTCAAAATGAGGCTGCGGCTTTGCATGTTTGGTTAGCGGTGTTTATCCAGCAAATTCTTAATTTTTTGATGGGGGTCAATAAGGGCACTGACCGACACGTCGTGGTTAAGCGCCGCAATAAAGTACGCAATGTACTTGGACACATCCACTTCGCAGAACCATTCGCGTTTTTTAAGTTCGTCCGTACGGAAAGTTAAGTTGGTGCCGAGAACACCGTCAATGATACCGTCCGCATACGCTTTGTCAAACTTCTCCAAACCGTTGGTGAAGATGGCGTAGGTCGCGTACGCAAAGATGCGGTTGGCTTTGCGTTTTTTGAGTTCGTATGCAATATCGAGCATTGATTCGCCCGAGGAAATGATATCATCCGCAATAAAAATATCTTTACCTTCCACGGAATTACCCAAATACTCGTGCGCAACAATGGGGTTGCGGCCATTCACTACGTGCGCATAATCGCGGCGTTTGTAGAACATACCGAGGTCAACACCAAGCGTTGAAGCATAATACATATTGCGGTTAAGGGCGCCTTCATCGGGACTGACGATCATCAGGTTTTGAAAATTATCAGCCACTTCGGGATAACGGCGGAACATCGCCTTGAGCACTTGATAGGAGGGGATGGCATTGTCAAACCCCATCAACGGAACGGCATTTTGCACACGGGGGTCGTGCGCATCAAAGGTGAGAATATTGGAAACTCCCATTTGCTCCAATTCTTGCAACGCTACGGCACAGTCGAGCGACTCGCGGTAGTTGCGGCGGTGTTGTCTGCCGCCGAACAAAATGGGCATAATCACGTTGATGCGATGCGCTTTGCCGCCTGCAGCTTGGATAAGACGTTTGAGGTCTTGGAAATGGTCATCAGGCGACATACAGTTTTCTTGATTGAAAATTTTATATTTGCAATTGTAATTGCCGACGTCGACCAAAATAAACAGGTCGTCACCGCGGATACTCGATTTAATAAGGCCTTTACCATCTCCGGAAGAAAAGCGGGGACATTCTGCCGGAATAAGGAACGTCTCATCGTCACGACCGGCCTTTTTAGCCCAATCCGTCAAATAATAATCAATTTTAGCCGCCAATTCCTCTGTACCCGCTTGCGCGATGATGCTGAGTGGCGCGACCTGATTGGGCATGGAAAATACGGCCTCGCTGGTTAATCCTTGTGTCATACTATACGTCCCCCTACTACATATTTCACATTCAACGGTCTCATTGTACCACATAAAACGACAGTTGAAAACAGAAAAATAAAAATTTCCCAATAAAAATTTTTAGCAAATTTTCGGTACCGACTATGGACTTTGCACAAACAAATGGTATATACTATAAAAAACACGATGCGGAGAATTACTATGGCTACGATTACACATACAACCCAACAAGAAGAATCCGTGCGCGAACAAGCCATTTTGGTGGGAATTGACACGGGGGAATTTGACTGCGAGGTTTCGCTGAACGAATTGACCGAACTGGCTGATACGGCCGGCGCGGATGTAATCGGCATCCTCACGCAAAAACGTGAATCGCCCGATAAAGCAACCGCTATCGGCAGCGGCCGTTTGGAAGAATTGGCGCAAGCGGCAACAGCACAAGAAGCCGATCTTATAATTTTCGACTGCGAATTGACTGCCACGCAACAACGCAATTTGGAAGACACTCTCCCCTGCCGCGTGATAGACCGCACGATGCTGATTCTCGATATTTTTGCAAGGCGCGCACGCTCGGCAGAAGGCCGTTTGCAGGTGGAATTGGCGCAACTTCAGTATATGCTTCCCCGTCTTGCGGGGCAAGGCATTGCCCTCTCACGGCTTGGCGGCGGTATCGGCACGCGCGGCCCCGGTGAAACGAAGTTAGAAAGTGACCGCCGTCATATTCGCCGTCGTATTCAAGCTTTAAAGCGGCAATTACAAGAGGTGGAACAACAACGTGCCCTGCGCCGCGAGAGGCGCAAAAAGGACGATATTGCCACTGTAGCGGTAGTGGGATACACCAACGCAGGAAAATCCACTTTAATGAACCGTTTGACCGACGCCGGTGTATTGGCAGAGGACAAGCTCTTTGCCACACTGGACACCACCGCCCGCGCCTTAAAATTGCCCGACGGACGCACCGTGTTACTTGTGGATACCGTCGGTTTGGTGCGGCGGTTGCCCCACCACTTGGTGGATGCGTTCCGTTCCACCTTGGAAGAAGCGGCGCTTTCCGATGTCATCGTCAATCTGTGCGATGCCTCCAATCCCGAAGCCGACGAGCATCTTGCCGTTACGCGGGATTTATTACAACAACTCGGTTGCACAGACCGCCCCATTTTGACCGTCTTTAACAAATGCGATTGCAACGAAGTCGTATCTGACATAGACCTCGGTATGGGCGATTCTATCCGCATCAGCGCCTTAACGGGAGAAGGCCTTGATACGTTGTTGGAACGTATTGCCGCCGCCCTACCGCCCGACAGACGGCGTGTTACTCTCCTACTCCCCTTTGACAAAGGAGCCTTGGCGGGGCAATGCCGCCGCGAAGGTGCAGTGGAGTCGGAAGAATACGTTGAAAATGGCTTGCGTATGACCGTCACCTTAGGAACAAAACTGTTGGATGCCGTAAAAGCGTATATTGTCGAATAACAAGAAGGACTCAGTCCTTCTTGTTTGGTCCGAGTGACAGGCCATTATACAGCGTAAAAATTACATCTCGTCTTTGTGTTTCGGTACAGCCCGTTGGAACGGTACAACACAACGGCCTAAAAACGTGCCACCGGCACGTTTTCTTTACGGCCTTTCGACTCCTGTCACTATTAAAAGATAAAAACACCCACGGCCAATGCCGTGAGTGCTTTTATGGTCCGAGTGACAGGAGTCGAACCTGCGGCCTCTTGAACCCCATTCAAGCGCGCTACCAATCTGCGCCACACCCGGATAGATTACTATGGTATTATATCAAAAACCGTTCAATTGTCAAGGGCTAAACGAGAAAAAATGCAAACTTTTTGAAAGAATCGGTCGGGCCGCCATATCGGCGACCCGACCGCCTTTTTATTTTCCTTATTTCACCATATTGGCAACTTCGGATGCGAAGTCATCTTCTCTCTTTTGGAGGCCTTCGCCCTTTTCAAAACGGACAAAGTCCACCACTTTCATATCGGTGCCGGCAGCTTTGGCGGTGTTTTCCACGTATTGTTCCACCGAAACGTTGCCGTCTTTGACAAACGCTTGTTGCAACAAGCAATTGTTCTCATAGAACTTGCCGATACGGCCATCCACCATCTTGGCGATGATTTGATCCGGCTTGCTGGCCATTTTGGGATCGTTTTTGATTTGGGCAATGAGCACTTCTTTTTCATGCTCGATATCCGACGCGGGAACAACGGATTTGTCCAAATACAAGGGGTTCAGAGCCGCGATTTGCATCGCTACGTCTTTACCGCACTCTTTGAGAGCATCGGCATCGGCCGCGGTTTCGTAACGAACCAACACACCAATACGGCCGCCGCCGTGGATGTAGGCAACACAGTTGCCTTCGTAACGAACAAAACGGCGAATGCTCAAATTTTCGCCGATGACCAGCACGTGCTCACGAAGCACTTCTTCCACGGCTTGTCCGTCGCAGTTTTTGGTCAACAAATCTGCCACATCGGCAGGATTTTCATCAATGATCACTTTCGCGATGCGAGCAATGAGAGCTTGGAACTTGTCACTCTTGGCGGCAAAGTCGGTCTCGGAGTTTACTTCGACCACAACACCCACGTTTTTCGCTCCGTCCACGCAAGCGTAGACCAAACCTTCAGCGGCAATACGGCCGGCTTTCTTCGCGGCAGCGGCAAGGCCTTTTTCACGAAGAATGTCGATCGCTTTCTCCATATCGCCATCGGTAGCGGCGAGAGCCTTTTTGCAGTCCATCATGCCGACGCCGGTTCTCTCACGCAGCGTCTGAACGTCTTTAGCAGTAAAAGCCATAATTAACCTCCACGCGTATTACGCGATAATATATTTGTTAGAATTATTCGGCAGCTTCTTCAGCAGCTTCTTCGGCAACCTCTTCGGCGGGAGCTTCTTGCTCGCCTTGACGGCCTTCAATAATGGCGCTGGCCATAGCACCGGCAATGAGTTTCACGGCACGGATCGCATCGTCGTTACCGGGGATGACATAATCCACATCATCGGGATCGCAGTTAGTGTCCACAATGGCCACGATCGGAATACCGAGTTTCTTCGCTTCGGCAACAGCGATCTTTTCTTTGCGAGGGTCAACAATAAACAAAGCCGAGGGCATTTTGTCCATCGTTTTGATACCGCCGAGGAACTTTTCAAGTTTCTCGATCTCGTGAGTCAATTTGATGACTTCTTTCTTGGGAAGAAGATCAAACGTACCGTCTTCAGACATCGTTTTGAGTTGGTTCAAACGAGCGATACGGCCACGGATGGTGCGGAAGTTGGTGAGCATACCGCCGAGCCAACGGGCGTTGACGAAGTATGCACCGGCACGGACAGCCTCTTCGGCAATGGAATCTTGTGCTTGTTTTTTGGTGCCGACAAACAGCACGGTTTTGCCCTCAGCAGACAAGTCACGGATGAACATGTACGCTTCTTCCAACTTGCGCGCGGTTTTCTGCAAATCGATGATGTAGATACCGTTGCGCTCGGTGAAGATGTAGGGCGCCATTTTGGGGTTCCAGCGGCGCGTTTGGTGACCGAAATGGACACCGGCTTCGAGCAGCTGTTTCATGGATACGACTGACATAAAAAATCCTCCTTGGTTTTCACCTCTATGAGTGCTGACGGACAAGAGAAAATTTTATCCGCATCTTCGGAACCGTATACCGGCACCACCGAAGCAAAAACACTCATATGCATATTGCCGTAGTATTGTACCACAGCCTTTTATAAAATGCAAGACTTTTTCTCATTTTTTTCGTTATGAATTTTCACCAAAGATTGAACCGAGCAACCCGTTTTTTCGACGCTTTTTGCAACACCCGTTCCCTACGCGCGGCGGAAAAGGATGATTAACAAGAATGGCTTGTTCGCCGATGACTTCAATCTCTTTCCAACCAATGACGATATCCTCTTCATGGCCGAACAACCCAAAGAATTTTGGGCGCCCAAATACCACAATAGACACCAGCTGCGCCGTGCACGTATCCACTTCTACGTCATCCACGCAGCCGATTCGCATTCCGTCACAAATATTGATAACTTCTTTGTCGTGCATGTCCGTTATTCTGCAAAACACAACGAACACCTCCTATCCCTTTTCACTGTATGCACAACCCTTCAAGAAAATACCGATTCCGTATTTTTCCTGTTTGCCCGCTGGAAAACCGAGCCATACTCTCTCCCGAAAGGGTGTGACACGGTTGTACAACAAGGTGGAAATATGCGGGGTGAACACCGCGACGTTGAAGGTGCTCACCGAAGCGGAAAAGATGCGCCTGTTAAAACTCGTCAAAGAGGGTGACAAGCAGGCGCGCGATGAATTGGTAAACGGCAACTTGCGTTTGGTGCTCAGCGTGATACAGCGTTTCACCCAACGGGGAGAAAACTTAGACGATCTCTTTCAGATCGGGTGCATCGGCCTGATTAAATCCATTGACAATTTCGATATTTCTCAAAACGTGCGCTTTTCCACCTACGCCGTTCCGATGATTATCGGCGAAATTCGGCGCTACCTTCGTGACAACAACGCCATTCGTATCAGCCGCAGTATGCGCGATACAGCTTATAAAGCTATGCAGATGAAGGAGCACCTTACCAACGAGCAAATGCGCGAACCGACCATTGAAGAAATTGCCGCCAAAATGGATACACCAAAAGAAGACATTGTCTTGGCTCTTGAGTCCATCGTTGACCCCGTATCTCTTTATGAGCCCGTGTATTCCGATGGCGGTGACACCATTTATGTGATGGATCAGATCAGTGACAGCAACGATGACCGCACATGGTTGGACGAACTGGCTTTAAAAGAGGCGATGCGTTCGTTGAGTGACCGCGAAAAAAAGATACTCAACTTACGCTTTTTCAAAGGCTTGACACAGGTGGAAGTTTCGAACGAAATCGGCATTTCGCAGGCGCAGGTTTCACGTTTGGAAAAAGGCGCGTTGGAACGCATCAAAAAACAACTTTAAGATTCGGCTTTTTCGATGTCTTTACGCAACCGCTTGATGATCTTTTTTTCCAACCGCGAAATGTAAGACTGCGATATTCCCAGCATATCGGCTACCTCTTTTTGCGTATGTTCCCGTTTTCCGCGAATGCCAAACCGTAATTCCATAATGGTTTGTTCACGCGGGGAAAGCCTTGCCACACATTCAAGCAACAAATCCCGTTCCGCCTCTTGTTCGACTCCTCGGTTGACCTCGTCGGGATCACTACCCAAGATATCCGACAATAGCAATTCGTTTCCGTCCCAATCGACGTTTAACGGCTCATCAATGGACATTTCATTTCGCAGCCCTGCATTTTTCCGCAAATACATCAAGATCTCGTTTTCTATACAACGAGACGAGTAGGTCGCCAATTTGATATTTTTGTCTGCGCGAAATGTGCCAACCGCTTTTATTAATCCGATGGTGCCGATGGAAATCAAGTCCTCAATTCCCACACCCGAATTTTCAAATTTTCGCGCAATATACACCACCAACCGCAAATTGTGCGTGATCAACCTTTCGCGCGCCGCACTGCTTCCCGCCGCGGCCTCCGCTACCGCCATCGCCTCTTCTTGTGGTGTCAATGGCGGTGGCAACGTGTCGGGACCGTTGATGTAGTAGACCCCTTCTTGCATTCCTTTGAACAAAAAAAGCAGTAAACGAATGCCCCATTTTCGCAATCCAGTTCTCATTTGTCCCATCCCTCGCAACAATCATTATTGATCAGCGCTTCGTATTCTCCGCGGTCCAACCGTTCGCACAATGCCACGTAAACACCACTGACATCATGTGGATCCTCTCCCAATCGTTTCACGTGTACCGACCGCGGGCGAAAAGCCGGCAACAGACCTTCACCCGATACCGTACGATACGGTATCCACCGCACGCGCGGATGCGGTTTGTTGCCGTCCAACGCTTCTCGGATATCGTTTGGCAAAACACCATGTTTTCGTTCCATCACCATAACCGGCGCACCCGAAAACGGCTCGCGCAGATGCATACCGCTGTCAAACAAAGCGCAAACCTCATACTCCGTTCCCTCGTCCTGTATGGTTACCCGGTATTCTCCGTGCTTTGGCATTCGACGATTCGTAATTCTCTCAAACACGCGCACAAGCACATAACTGACAGCCGTAAAAACCGTTAACATAAGCGGTGAGATATCCGCGTAAACATGGCCGTTATTCGTTTGCGCATATTCGCCGATGGTATGTGAGCAAAGCAACGATACCATACCCGAAAACATCGTTGAAATAAGAAAAAACACCGCCACTCGTTTTACCAATACTCTCTTTTTTGAACGCGGAAAAGCCACCACTGCCATCAAAGAAGCAACCCCTGCATCAAGCAACAAGCGTATAACAACGGGAAAGGGTGGCAACAATAACACGAGAGCATAGACACCGCCGATCAATGCTCCCGTAACCACGCGCCAACGGACGGTGGGAATATGTAAAAAACACGCCGCGGCACTGAGAAGTAAAAAATCGATCAGCCAATTCAGTGCCACGAGCATATCGGCATACACAACAGGCATGTTGTTCACCTCGCCCACCCATTATACGTCGCCGCAATAGCAAACCGTGTCGAAACAGCGGTAGGAATTGTAAATTTTCTTTTGAAACCGTTGCAAAATTTATCTGTTTGGGATAAACTAAACAGTAAGAAAGAAGGTGTCTGTATGAAAAAACGTTCTTGGATTCTTTGGAGCATTGTTGCTGTTGTTGCACTGGTGTTGGTGTGGGGTGTTTCCTCCTACAACGGCCTTGTGAATGCTGAAATGACGGTGGAAGAAAAATTTTCCACCATCGACACGCAACTCACCCGACGCGCGGACCTTATTCCCAATCTTGTCAACACGGTAAAGGGGTATGCGACGCACGAAGAAGAAATCTTCACTTCCATCGCCAATGCGCGCGCTAAGTTAAGTGGCAGTTCCGACATTGACGATAAAATTGAAGCCGGTAACGAACTGGATTCCGCCATCAGCCGTCTGCTTGTGGTGGTGGAGCAGTATCCCGATTTAAAAGCCAACAGCAATTTTATCGGACTTATGGATCAGTTGGAAGGCACGGAAAACCGCCTCGCCACGGCTCGTATGGACTACAACGAAGCGGTAAAAAATTACAATGCCAAAATTCGTCGTTTCCCCGGCAGTATCGTGGCGGCAATATTCGGCTTTGAGAAACAAGTGATGTACGAAGCACCGGCCGACGATTTGAACAACCCCACCGTCGACTTCGGATAAGGCCATGAAACGCAAGATAGTATGTATCGCCGTTTTGCTGTGCGTATTTCTCGGCTTGACGGCTTCAGCCGATTCTGTACTCTCTCCTACCGATCGTTTTTTTATCAACGATTTTGCCAACGTGATCTCTTCCGAGGATGAAAATGCCATTTATGCAATGGGTGTCCAATTGTTTGAAAAAACGGGTGCACAAGTGGTTGCTGTCACCATTGACGACCTGAACGGCGCCGATGTTGACGAATACGCCTTGTTACTTGGCCGTCAATGGGGCGTTGGGGATGCGGAAAAAGATACCGGTGTGGTGCTTCTGTTATCGGTCAATGACCGCGAGGTGACGATTCAAGTCGGCTACGGTTTAGAAGGGGCTATTACGGATATTCGTGCAGGTATTCTTCTCGATCATTACGCCGTTCCTTCGTTTTCAAAAGATGATTTTTCCACGGGTATGCGCAACACCTACGATGCCATCGTTAACGAGGTGTATATCGAATTTGATATGCAACCCGATGAAAACTATACCCCCGTTTCGGAATTGGAAAGCGAAAACTCGTTTGGTTTTTTTGAAATAGCGGTTATCCTTTTGCTTATCCTCTCCCTTTTCCTCGGAAGAGGGCGTGGCGGTTTTCTGCCCTTCTTTTTCTTCCACGGTGGACACGGCGGCACTCCTTCCGGCGGTGGATTCCGTGGTGGCGGATTCCGTGGCGGAGGTGGCAGTTTCGGCGGCGGAGGTGCTTCCCGTAAATTTTAAAGAAAAAGAGCGGTCAACTGAGAGTTGACCGCTCTTTTTTATTGTCTCTCTTGTATTAGCTCGTCAATGACCGCCGCCGCATCTTCCACGAAGCGGACACACGGTCGTTTTTTGTAATATTCCGCGTCACGCACCGACGGAACGGAAGCGGCACCGTCTGCAAGACCTTTTAGTAGGTCACGGCAAAGAATGGTATCGTGTTTCGCTTTAAAACGCGCCGCTATCTCTTGCACCAACGCGTAATGTTCTTTCTTTTTATGGTCATCCAATTCGCTGTACCCCCACAACACACCGGCCACCATAAACGCGCCGCTGACTGCACCGCACACTTCACGCAGGCAACCCATACCACCGCCGAAAGAAGAAGAGAGTTTCAAAGCCGTTTCTTTGTCAAATCCCGTCACATCCGTGAAAGCCAAAAACACCGCTTGCGCACAGTTGTATCCCTCTAAAAACAAATCTCCTGCTAACGTTTGATGATTCATTTACAATTCCTCCTTTGTTGTCACACGGCGCTCACCGAATTGCGTGGGTGTAACACCTTTGATCTCTTTAAAAACACGCGAAAAGTAAAGCGGGTCAGAGAACCCAACCGAACTCGCTACCTCGCCTATCGACAAGGCGGTGTTCCGCAACAACGTACATGCTTCGTTAATACGATAGCGTTTCAAAAAGGTGTGCGGCGAAACCTCGAACTTATCCATAAATGCACGGTACAACTGACTGCGGCTAATGCCTACATGCGAGGCCATTTGCGCCACTTGAATATCCGTAGCATAGTTGTATTGAATATACCGTAACGCTTGGGAAAGATATTCTTGCATCTCGACAGGGCGCCTTTGCGCCGGAGCCGCTTCCATCAGTTCTCCGAGCAAAAGATACAGGTAACCCGCCATACGAGCATCGGTTGAAGGGGTATTGCCGCTGGCGCGGTATATGTTAAACAGATAACTTTCCAAGCGGCTACCGTCACTTGCATGCAGCACCGGTGATGCTTCGGAAAAGGCCGTTTCGTTTATCATACGTCGCGCTTCGGTTCCGTTAAACCCGACCCAACAATATTCCCACGGGTCGTGCTCATCCGCAACGTAAGAAACCACAGTGGAGGGAAAGATCATGAACATATCCCCCGCGCCCAAGTGAAACAAAGTCGGATCGTAGCCA
>JAZULW010000049.1:0-3117 GCA_045603285.1 Acutalibacteraceae bacterium
CTTCAAATTCTATCTAATGGTTTTGGAAGTTCTAGTGATTTTATAGTTTTTAGCCGAGCGGATATAAAATAATTCAAATAAACCTTTAAATTATGAACTCCTCGGTTTTTCAAGCGGTTCGATTTTAGCGATTTTCAACTAATCACTCAGAGTCGAACTAACGACTTCAATAGAGAAATGATCGGTTCGTCTTTTATGGGGCGAATCCCAAAAAATAAGACAGTCTTCGGACTGTCTTATTTTTTATCCAATCCGAAGGATTGGTATGTAATCTCGCGTAAGCGAGTATGTAATCCGCTTAACAAATCTTTTTTATAGGAACTACAAAACCGTATATTAACTTCATCTTGCATTCACGCAAAAAATGCGTTATACTGTACCTATACTATTTTAGGGAGGTTTATTATAATGAGAACGATTCGTCCCATACCGCTTACGAAAGAAGACTTTGCACCGTTTGGCCAATATTACACGATGGATAAGCCCGATGGCTACCCCCTTTGCGGAGCCATTCATAAGTTCTATCCCGACCGCATTACCGGCGATGCCGAACATCGTCTTGGTTTTTCTCCCCTTGTGGTAAAGAAGCCGGAGCGTATGATCATCACCCAGCAAGAATACCACCTCAATTCGTGGGAAATGATTTTGCCGCTCGAGGATGATATGATTTTACACGTAGCCCCCGCTTCGGCCGGTAAACCCGTTCCCGAAGAAGTAAAAGCCTTCCTCGTGCCGAAAAATACTCTTGTGAAACTCAACACGGCCATTTGGCATTTGGCTCCGCTTCCCGCCAACAAAGATCAACATACCGTTATGATCGTATTGCCCGAAGCCACCTACATCACCGACTGTATTGTGGTTGACCTGAACGAAGACGAACAATTTGAGATTGTAAAATAAAGCAAAGCCCGACCGTGTAACAACAGTCGGGCTTTGCTGTGTTGATTAGACGATAACGCCTTTTTTGAGAATGAGGTTGGCGTACAGGGCGCCTTCACCCGTTGCAATGACGGCATAGGCGGTTTTTGCGCGGTCGTAAAACGCAAAACGCTCGATCTCGGTCATATGTACACGATCGCCTTCCACCGCTTCCATTTCGGCGCGGTATTCGTCCCAAATGGGGGTTTGGACATCTTCGCCGGGGGTGACGGCCATCACCATAGCGTTATACTGTGCGGCAACATCCAACGGGAAGACCGACAAAATGGCTTTGAGCACATCGACACCGCCGTGGCCATCCAAGCGGATGACACGATCGTTCACCGAGCATGAGGGGAAATTGCCATCGGCAATGACAATTTCGTCACCGTGGCCCATCTCACACAAGACTTTCAGCAATTCGGGAGTCAGTAAAGGGGAAATGTTTTTTAACATATCGCACGTTCCTTCTTTCTTTTATATACACGGCGTTTGTTGGCGCCTGACAATGCGTTCCAACACCACCGTTTGGGACTTGATTTTGGTTGCGGTTTCTATCACGAAGATCATGGCCACCACATTGAAAACTGCCGAAAAGACCACCGCGGCACTGCCGCTGTAACGGTCAACGATCGGGCGAACATCGGTATACACCGAAGCGCACAAAACGGCCGTTTTTTTGGCCAACACCAAATTGACGATTGCCACCGCAAGGGAAACGAACCCGCCGACCCACAGGTAATCCGAATAAAAGGACATTGCACTCTCTTGCCCAAACCCCTGCATCAGAGCGGCCGGCGTTAAGAACATCACCGCCAACACAAGTAACACGATGCCCACCGATTTCCAAGCCAACCGTTCGCGGTTCACAAGGCGATGGCAACACTGCACAAGAGTGCGTTCTTCCTCGAACAACGCCTTCTCGTCCGGAAGGATGGATGCGACAGCAGGCGTGGGTGCGACAACGGGTTGTATCGGCTCCGTTCCTGCAACGGGAGCGCCGCACGCTTGACAAAACCGCGCGTTTTCCCACAGTTCTTTTCCGCAGTGCACACAAAACATCGCCGCCCCCCCTTTCTTTCCCTTATCATATCATGAGAGTCACTAATTTTCAAGGCATTTGAATGGGATTTCGCAAATTCCCATCCGTTACACTCTTGATTTTAGGGCAAAGGCGGAGTATACTCAATAATAGGATATCTTGGAAAAAGGAGTTGTCTTTTTATGCAGTTGATCGATATGTTCTATGACCAAATTGAAGATGCGGTAAAGCGCAAGGTGCCGTTTATTATTCCGATCGGCACGCTGGAATACCACGCGCACCACGCGTCGTGCGGTACCGACACCATGGTGGTGACCGGGTGTTTGCGTGAATTGGAAAAAGAAAAAGAGATCGTGGTGTGTCCGCCTATTTGGTATGGTGTCGCTTCTTATGCGGTGTGCGAACCGAAACCGAGCCATTTTCACGTGGATGAGGATACCTACGCGGCTTACCTTTACAACGTCTTGAAATCCATGATCTATGCGGGCATTAAAAACATCTATCTCATCCCCCATCACCAAACGGAAGGCGCGGGGTTGATGCCGATGACCATTGCGTGTCACAAAGCTGCCAAAAAGGTAACAATGGAATATATGGAAGATACCCTCGGCAAAGGTTGGTGGGGCAGCGATTCGTACGCTTCCTACTACGAAGATCTCGGCAGCGGTGACGATCCGTTCTCCTACATCAAGGTGATTCCGCTTATCGGTGCCGACGCACAAATCAAATGCGGCGGGTTTGATCACGCGGGCAAATGGGAAACCTCGCTGATGATGGGCACGTGGCCCGAAAACGTGGATCTTTCCCGTTGCGAGCAAAACACCGAGTGGTTTGCCGAGAGCGCGAAAGAGGCCTCGGCCGAAATCGGCAAACATATGGTCAATTGCACCCTTGAATGGTTGCGCGAAACCATTGTATAACGAACAAAACCACCGGCTAGGCGTTGTACGGTTAAGGACAGTAAAAAAGGAAGCACAAAATTTTTGTGCTTCCTTTAATTTTGTCTCATACCGTAACAAGCAGGGAAAATGTACGGCACATTTTCCACTTGTTAGGAGAACCTAAAACCCTTTACAAACTCAAAACAAACAAATATATTATGACAGGGTTTAAAACAAATGATAAAATTTACTTATCAAAATCAAATAATTCCAAAT
>JAZULW010000050.1:0-2611 GCA_045603285.1 Acutalibacteraceae bacterium
TGGGGCTTATACGTATATTTTTAATAATTGTCATAATTTGAAAACCGCAAAATTGATATGCGAAGAACAAACAGGCACGGCTATGAGTTTTGAAAGCAGTTTTGCAAAAGCAAATGACAGCGCAAATCCTTCAACATTAGAAACAGTTGATTTAACCGAATTTTTCAGGGCTTTCACCAATTTGCGTATTGCCTTTCAACAGCAGACAAAATTAAAAAGCATTTACGGAGCATTGGATTTAAGCAGTTGCACAAACACAACCAACACCTTTAATCTGTGTAAATCTCTTGAAGATGTGCGATTTGAAGAAGGCACAATAGGTATTGCGATGGCGTTTAACCATTGCACAAAGTTATCTGCCGAAAGTTATCACAGCATCATCAAGGGGTGTTCAAAAACAGCCGCATTCACCTTAACACTTCCTCCCGAAACAACCGTGCGAAGTGTATACGATGCAACATACGGAAGTGGTGCATGGGACACGATCACGGCAGAATACAGCAATTTGACCATTGCTTATACGTAAGAGGTGATTTTATGAAGATAGAAACAAGAACCGTGTTAAAGGCGGAAGAGGGTATGACACTCACCAACGGTGAAACGTTCGGCAAAGCCGTGTACCTCGGTAACGACGATCGTGCAGAGAATTGGCACGAAATAACCGATGCAGAAGCAGAAAAACGGCAAGCGGAGCAGATGGAGGAATAAGAAATGGCTTGCAGAGTTTTACAAAAAGGCGTAACGAGAATTACGCAAGGCTATTCCAACAAGCACAAGGCGGTTGATTTGGGGCGCGTTCATATTACGGGTGAGCCTGTTATGGCGCATAGTGCGGGGACGGTCGTTTTCTGCCAAACGGGGCAGAAAAACAATACCAACGCAACGGGCAACGCGAGTTACGGCAACTGTGTCAAACTCGACCACGGTGACGGATATTCGACCTTGTACGCCCACCTTGCGAAAGTCAACGTCAAGTATGGCGAACGGGTGGAACAAGGCCAAGTACTCGGTACCATGGGCAACACGGGGCGCAGTTTCGGGATGCACCTGCATTTTGAGGTGCGAAAAGACAACGTCCGTATCGACCCCACGCCGTTTTTGGAAGACGACTTTCCTTTCGAAAACACAGCGGTGCATTATCGCGCCTACACCAACCGTTGGTTGCCGACGGTGACCGACTGTCACGACAAAGGCAGTGACGGCTATGCCGGTATCAAAGGGCAGGCGATGAGTGCGCTTTCGGCAGTGTCCGAGCAGGGTACGTTGCGGTATCGGGTACATCTGCTGAAGGAAAAACGATGGTTGCCGTGGGTGGAAAACGACGAAGATTACGCCGGAAACCTTGGTACAGCCATCGATGCGGTGCAGATGAATTTGACGGGTGCGAAAGGGTACGAAGTTCGTTACCGCGTATCGTCAAAAGGCGGACGATGGCACGGATGGTGCACGGGTCTTGCCGATAAGACGGGCGACGGGTATGCCGGCGTATTCGGAAAAGCCGTTGACCGCATTCAACTGAAGATCGTGAGGGTGTAACGAAATGGATACGGAAGCCAAGGTGGCGGAATTGGATGCACGGCAACGCACGTCGGAGCACCGCATTCGCGACCTCGAAAACGATATGCGCGACCTGCGGGATTTGACAAATGCCGTTGCGGTCACGCACGAAAGCGTCAACCACCTGAAAAACCGTGTGGAAGAGTTGCACGATGACGTGAAACACCTGTCGGCCATTCCCTCTTCACGATGGGAAAAAGCGGTGGTGGCGTTTGTGACAGCCCTCATCGGCGTACTTGTTGGCGCGTGGTTGAAAGGGGTGATACGGTGAATCTCATCAAAACGGTGTTGTCCCGTTTTCGCTCGTGGGCGGTATGGGTGTCGGTAGGCGCGCTGGCGGTGTTTTGCGCCAAGGAATTTGTCGGGATCGACATTTCCGAAACGGTAGACGGCCTCCTCAACGTGTTGTTGCCGCTGCTCGTGGCGTTCGGCATTGTGAACAACCCCACCGATAAAACCGCGTTGTAACATGACGGCTCTCCTTTTGGGTGGAGAGCCGTAATTTTTTCTTTGCAAGCGGGTAAACTTGTGGTACAATATACCCACAGAGGAGTGATGACGGTGAATCATATCAAAGTGACCATTGCCGGAACGGACTATAAAATTGCTTCGGACGAAGCGGCATCGTACGTGATGGAACTTGCGCGCGAGTTGGATCGCGATATTCGAAATTTAACGGACGGCAACGCGCGGCTGTCCACGGCGGGCGCGGCGGTGCTGTGTGCACTTGAACGCGCCGACAAAGCCCAAAAAGCCACTGCCGATGCGGACAATTTGCGCGTGCAACTCAAAGCCGCGTTGGACGAGAACGATCGGTTGCGTTCGCAGATCAGCACGGGTCAACTGCGTTTCTGATGAGCGGCTATCCAATGGAATTGCTTGCGCCTGCCGGTTCGTGGGAGGCGATGACAGCCGCCGTGCGCGCCGGCGCCGATGCGGTATATCTGGGAGCCGAAGGGTTTAACGCTCGCCGCCACGCGGCGGGCTTTTCTGCCAATCCCACCGATGCGCACTCGCTTGCCGCCGCGGTGGGGTATTGCCATATCCGCGGTGT
>JAZULW010000051.1:0-23330 GCA_045603285.1 Acutalibacteraceae bacterium
CCGTAAGGGCGGCTGTTTGTTCGGCATACGCCATCGACGCGAGAACATCCTCTGCCGTGGTGGCAGCACCCAAATTGGAATTGTTGACAATTCCCGTAAAGGGCAAGCCGCCTGCTTGCTCGATTTCTCGCATTACATCGAGCGCTTCTTCGGGGGTACGCGTCAGCGGGCGGTAGCAGTTGATAACCATCCACATCGCGTAATCGTTTTCCGCTTTGAGCGAGGGGGATAACCGTCCGAGTGCCAAAGCACCGCGGTCGTCACCGCCGACATCGATCACGGTGTGTAGAATTTTGTCGTCTACAATGGCGTAGAGATCCGGCGGAAGCGCCGGAATGTCCACGTTGGTGTTTGCGTAGTCGGAGCAGATAAGACGGATGCCGCGTTCTTTCAAAAGCGCCGCACTGTCTTTGCTTCGAAAATAGGGGTTTACAATATCCAAATCGGCAATGGCCACACGCTCGTATTGCGTTTTCATATCCAACGCGAGGTTAACCGCAACGTTGGTTTTGCCGCTACCGTAGTGACCGGCAAGCAGAAGAATACGGGTTTTCGGTATCATACGCTCTCCCCCATCACAACTTGTTGCGTTGAATCTTGCCACTGGTGGTTTTGGGGAGTTCCTCGCGGAACACGATCAAACGGGGGTATTTATAGGGTGCCGTATGTTCTTTGACGTAAGTTTGAATCTCTTTTTTGAGTTCTTCGCTCGGCTCAGTTCCTTTGGTGAGGACGATGCTGGCTTTGACGATTTGGCCGCGCACCTCATCGGGGGCAGCAGACACACCGCATTCCAGCACATACGGCAATTCCATAATAACACTTTCGATCTCAAACGGCCCGATACGGTAACCCGAAGATTTAATGACATCGTCCACACGGCCGACGTACCAATAAAATCCGTCTTCATCGCGCCACGCGGTATCGCCCGTGTGGTAATACCCGTCGTGCCATACTTCGGCGGTTTTGACAGGGTCTTGGTAATACCCCGTAAACAAACCGCACGGCGCACCGTTTTGAACGCTCACGACAATTTCGCCCACCTCACCGACGGGAACGGGGTTGCCGTCCGCGTCCACGAGGGATACGTCATAAATGGGGGCCGGTTTGCCCATTGACCCGATCTTGTGGGAAGCACCGACCATATTGCCGATGATCATCGTGCTTTCGGTTTGGCCGAAGCCTTCAATGATCTGCAATCCGGTTGCTTTTTCAAATTGACGGTATACTTCAGGGTTGAGCGCTTCGCCCGCGGTCGTCATATGCCGAATGGACGAGAGATCGTATTGCGAAATATCCTGTTTGACCATCATCCGCAACATCGTAGGCGGTGCACAGAAAGTGGTGATATGATATTTTGCAAACATGGGCAAAATATCCGCTGCATCGAAGCGGTCAAAATCGTACACAAAGGTAGCCGCCTCACACAACCATAGGCCGTACAGTTTGCCCCACATGGCTTTTGCCCAACCGGTGTCGGAAATGGTGAAATGCAATCCGTCGGGGTCCACGTCGTGCCAATACCGCGCGGTATGAAAATGGCCGAGCGGGTATTTGTAGTTATGCGCCGCAATTTTGGGATAACCCGTGGTACCGGACGTGAAGAACATCAGCATCAGGTCGTCACCGCCGGGGGCATCCGCGGTGCGGTTGTAGTGCGTGGAATACAAGGTGTACTCTTCGTCAAAACTCCGCCATCCCTGACGGGTGCCGTTGACGATCAACTTGTGTTTGAGTTCGGGGCACTGCTCCGCGGCAAGGTCCACTTGATGCGCGGTATCCCCATCCGCCGTGCAAATGACCGCCGACACACCCGCCGCTTGGAAACGATAGGTCAAATCGTGTTCCACCAATTGGTTGGGGGCAGGAATCGCAATAGCACCAAGCTTGTTAAGCCCGATCATCGCAAACCAGAATTGGTAATGCCGTTTGAGGATCAGCATCACGCGGTCGCCCTTTTTGATGCCAAGCGATTTGAAATAGTTCGCACACTGGGCGGATGCTTTTTTGATATCTTTGAAAGTGAACCGACGCTCGGTATGATCACGCGAGATGTGAAGCATTGCCAGCTTATCCGGCTCGCGTTTGGCCAGCTCATCCACCAGATCAAACGCGAAGTTGAAGTGTTCGGTGTTTTTGAACGTAATGGAAGTAGGTGTACCTTTGTCGTTTTCTGTCACGTCTACAAATTGCTTGTAAAGGCGGTCTTTGGTATCTTTGTGGGCGCTGACGCGCTCGGTAACCGCTTTTTCGGCCGCCAGTTCGGGAATGGGCTCGCCCGTGGGGTTTAAGACGATCGCATAGAACACACAGTCTTGCCCTTCCACCGCGATCATACCGTGGGGCTTGTCACTGTCGAAATAAATCGTATCGCCGGGGCCGAGCACCTCTTTGTGTTCCCCTACCTGCACCATCAAATGGCCTTCCAGCACGATATCGATCTCTTGCCCTGCGTGGGTGGTGAGCTCAATTTCACGGTGTTGCGCCGCTTCGTCGTACACGCTGCGCACGTACAACGGCTCCGCAATGCGATTTTGGAACGCATACGCCAAGTTGTAGTATGCCATACCGTGGGCTCTGGCAATTTCTTGCCCTGCGCCTTTACGGGTGACGGTGTAGGATTTTAGTTTGGGAGCATATCCCTCGATAATCTCGGTAACGTTGACATTGAGCGCCACCGCGCAACGGTAGATAAACGCGAAGTTCAAATCACGTTCGCCGCGTTCGCAGGAAAGATATTCTTCTACGGAAACATCCGTCTTGGCGGCCATTTCTTCCGCTGTGAGCGATTCGATCTCGC
This sequence comes from Acutalibacteraceae bacterium, assembly GCA_045603285.1. GTDB lineage: Bacteria > Bacillota > Clostridia > Oscillospirales > Acutalibacteraceae > RGIG3009. The sequence goes on from JAZULW010000051.1 coordinate 2,801, forward strand.
GCAGTTCGCGGATACGCGCCGCCATTTCGCGGATCTTGTTATCCAGCTCGGTAAGATGTTGCATGTTATACCTCCTGTTCGGGGGCGTTTTTCAAACGAAAAGCACTCGCCCCAAAGCCATACTTTGAGACGAGTGCTGATAAAACAGACACCCGCGGTACCACTCAAATTGCAGTATTCATACTGCCTCTCTTTAGGGTCCAACAACCCCTATGCCTTTACGCAGCCATCACGGGAAGGGTCTAATCATCCCCTGTAGGGAACTTTCTTCCTTCCGGCTCGGAAGTTACAGTGCAAAAGCGGTTTCCGATGGACTCGCACCAAACGCCATCTCTCTGGGGGGCCTTCTTTTGTACCCTCTTCGTCAAAGCCTTTGTTCAATTTGATGATAAGTATAGCACAACTACACTATACTGTCAAGGGGCAAATCAAAGTTTGTTGCGTTGGATCTTACCGCTGATGGTTTTGGGAAGTTCGGTACGGAACTCCACAATACGGGGATATTTGTACGGTGCGGTATGCTCCTTTACGTACGTTTGGATCTCTTTTTTCAGCGCGTCGGTGCCTTCGGTTCCTTTGGTGAGCACGATGCTTGCCTTGACGATTTGGCCGCGCACCTCATCGGGAACGGCGGAAACGCCGCATTCCACCACGTAAGGCAATTCCATAATTACGCTTTCGATCTCAAACGGCCCGATGCGATAACCCGAAGATTTAATGACGTCGTCCACACGGCTGACATACCAGAAATAGCCATCCTCATCGCGCCAAGCGGTATCACCCGTGTGGTAAGCACCGTCGTGCCACGCTTCGGCGGTTTTCTCGCTGTCCAAATAATATTCTTTATACAAGCCGCACGGAATCTTCTTATCGGTATGAATAATGATTTCGCCGACCTCACCCGCAGGTACACTATTGCCGTCAGGGTCTACGATATCAATGTCAAACTGCGGCGAGGCTTTGCCCATCGACCCGATTTTCGGCACAGTGCCTTTAAGGTTAGCAATCGCCAACGTGGTTTCGGTCTGGCCGAAGCCTTCCATAATCTCTAAGCCCGTTGCCGCTTTAAATTGCTTAAAGACTTCGGGGTTTAACGCTTCACCCGCCGTGGTCATATGGTGAATGGACGACAGATCGTACTTGCTCAAATCACCACGAATGAGCATCCGCAACATCGTGGGCGGCGCGCAGAAGGTGGTGATGTTGTACTTGGCAAACATCGGCAAAATGTCGTTTTCATCAAAACGGTCGAAGTCGTACACAAAGACCGCGCCTTCGCACATCCATTGGCCGTACAGTTTGCCCCACAACGACTTGCCCCAGCCGGTATCGGAAATGGTAAGGTGCAACCCATCGCGTTCGCAACAATGCCAATATTTGGCGGTGACAAAATGGCCAAGAGCGTACGTATGTTTGTGCGCCGCCATTTTGGGGTTGCCGGTCGTACCCGACGTGAAGAACATCAGCGCAGTATCGTCCCCCGCCGACGCATCTTCGGGGCGGACAAACTTACGCGAGAAAAGTTTAAATTCTTCATCAAAATTGTGCCAGCCCTCTTTGGCGGCGCCCACGATGACCTTGGTGGTCACACGGGGGCATTTTTCCGCTGCCGCGGCCGCGATATCGGCGGTATCGCCGTCTGCCGTACACACGATAGCCGATACATCCGCTGCCGTAAAACGATATTCAAAGTCGTGCTGCTTAAGTTGGTTGGTGGCGGGAATGGCCACCGCACCGAGTTTGTGAAGCGCCACCATCGCAAACCAGAATTGATAGTGCCGTTTGAGCACCAACATCACCTTGTCACCGCGTTTGATACCAAGCGAGGTGAAATAGTTGGCGCATTGATTGGAATAGTGTTTGATATCGCGGAAGGTAAAGCGGCGTTCGGTTTTGTGTTTATCAAGATGCAGCATCGCCAGTTTATCGGGGTACTTTTCCGCAATGGCATCCACAATATCGAAACCGAAATTAAACGTATCCTCGTTTTCAAAGGAAATGGATTTCAGGCATCCGTGCTCGTCTTCTTCTGTTTTCGCAAATTTTTCGCAGATAGGCGGTTCGGACTTTTGCGCCGTAACCAAACTGCGGCGCACCACTTCTTCTTTGGTGTCTTCGCCCGGCAATACCACGGCGCAAAACACGCAATCTTGTCCGTCTACCGCCATCATCCCGTGCGGTGTGGAACTGTTGTAGTAAATGCTGTCGCCTTCGCTCAGAATCTCGGTGTGTTCGCCGATTTGTACTTTCAGTTTACCGCTAATGATCAGGTCGAACTCTTGGCCGCTGTGGGTGGCCAAATGAATCGGTTTGTTTTCCAGCGCAGGGTCATATTCGTAGCGCACCCAATACGGTTCGGCAATTTTATCGCGAAATTTGGGAGCCAAGTTTTGAATGTCGATGCCGTCCTCTTTTGCAGTGGATTGGCCTTTGCCTTTACGCGTAACGGTATAGGACGAAAGTTTCGCACTGCTGCGGCCTTCCAGCAGATCGGACAATTCCAAATCAAATGCCAACGCGCATTTGTGAATGAACGAAAACGGGAAATCCGATTCGCCGTTTTCATATCGACGATAGTCTTCCACGCTCACGTGCGTTTTCTCGGCCATATCCGTTTCACTGAAACCGCAGATCTCACGCATCTCGCGAATTCGGGCCGCCACCTCCAACAATTTTTCGGTGTCAACAGTCGCCATCGTCAATTCCTCCCTTTTAGAAAAATAAAGCACCCGTCTCAAAAACTTTGAGACGGGTGTGAAAAACAACACTCGCGGTACCACTCAAATTGCAGTTAACCAACTGCCACTCCGGGTCTAACAACCCTTATGCCTTGACGCAGCAATCACGGGAGGTCCTACTACACTGAGGTTCAGGCCTCCGGCTCGGAAGGGATGGGCCATTGAAACCCGTTGTTACCGATTTGCACCAACCATCGGTTCTCTGAAAACAACCTGATTTCGACCGTCTTCGTCACAGCCTTTTGTTATATGAAATTTTCTGCATTATAGCACCGTCAACGTCCCTTGTCAAGAGATTTTTCAAAAATTATTTCAACTCTTGCAAGTCGTACGGAGTGGATTGATACACGAAATAATTCAACCAATTGATGAACAACAAACTTCCGTGTGCGCGCCACGTAACCAGCGGCGCTTTGCTCGGGTCGTCATCGGGATAGTAGTGCTCGGGCACCGCCGTGCCGAGTCCTGCCGCCGCATCGCGACGATACTCGGCATCGAGAGTAAGCGGGTCGTATTCCGAATGGCCCATAACGAAGAATTGGCGGCCGCCTTGACGGGCCACGATGTGCACACCCGCTTTTTCCGACGAGGCCAATACTTTCAGTTCGGTCACGGCTTCCACATCGGTGCGTTCAACATACGTGTAGCGGGAATGCGGTGCGTAAAACACCTCGTCAAATCCGCGCAACAACATCGATTTGGGATAGTCGGCACGGTGCTCAAACACACCGAACAGTTTTTGCGGCAATTCTTTCTTTTGGATGCCGTAATGGTGATACAGCCCCGCTTGTGCACCCCAACAAATGTGCATCGTACTGTGCACGTTGGTCAAACTCCAATCCATGATCTCGCACAACTCGTCCCAATAATCCACTTGCTCAAACGGCATCAGTTCTACGGGTGCGCCCGTGATGATCATCCCGTCAAATTTTTGGTCGCGCACTTCGTCAAACGTTTTGTAGAAGGCCAACAAGTGTTCTTGGTTGGTGTTCTGCGATTGGTGGGAAGCCGTGCGGATGAGGGTCAGTTCAATTTGCAACGGCGTGTTCCCCAAAATACGGGAGATTTGTGTTTCGGTTTCAATCTTCTTGGGCATCAAATTAAGAAGTAAGATGCGCAAAGGACGAATATCCTGCGTAATGGCGCGTGTTTCGGTCATAGCGAAAATGTTTTCGTCCGCCAAAATTTGCACGGCCGGCAGGTTGTTGGGGATCTTAATCGGCATAATCGTTCATCCTTATTGAATGGATTTCAACGCTTGTTCAATGTCGGCAATGAGGTCTTCCGGGTCTTCCAAACCGACCGACAAGCGCACCAAGTCGGCACTGACACCGCAAGACAGCAATTCTTCATCACTGAGTTGGCGGTGGGTGGCGGTGGCGGGGTGCAAACAGCAAGAGCGTGCATCCGCCACATGGGTTTCGATGGCAATGATCTTAAGCGCTTTCATCAAGGCCGATGCCGCTTCGCGGCCGCCTTTTACGCCAAAACTGATCACGCCGCAAGTGCCGTTCGGGAGATATTTTTGCGTGAGTTCGTAATCGGGCGACGAAGGCAAACCGGGGAAATTGACCCACGCAATTTGCGGATGGTTTTCCAAATACCGCGCCACCTGCAGCGCGCTGTCGCTGTGACGTTTGATACGCACGTGCAGACTTTCCAGCCCCAAGTTGAGCAAAAAGGCATTCATCGGGGCGGGGGTAACACCAAGGTCACGCATCAATTGGGCGGTCGCTTTGGTGATATACGCACCCTCGATACCGAAACGCTCGGTATAGGTGATGCCGTGATAGCTTTCATCGGGCGTGCACAAACCGGGGAATTTTTCGGGATATTTTGTCCAATCGAATTTTCCCGAGTCGACAATGGCACCGCCCACGGCGCTGCCGTGACCGTCCATATATTTGGTGGTGGCGTGCACCACGATATCCGCACCCCATTCGAACGGACGGCAGTTGACCGACGTGGGAAACGTGTTGTCGATGATCAGGGGCACGCCGTTTTGGTGCGCCACACGGGCAAATTTTTCAATATCCAATACTTTCAGCGCCGGGTTGGCAATGGTTTCGCCGAACACCAATTTGGTGTTGGGGCGGAACGCGGCGTTCAACTCTTCTTCCGTGACATCGGGAGAGACAAACGTGACCTCGATGCCCATGCGTTTGAGGGTAACGGCAAACAAGTTAAACGTGCCGCCGTAAATCGCGGAACTGGAAATAAAATGGTCACCGCAGCTGCACAGGTTGAACACCGCCAAAAAACTGGCCGCCATACCCGAGGAGGTGAGCATGGCAGCGGTGCCGCCTTCCATCTCACAAATTTTAGCCGCGACGGCATCGCTCGTCGGGTTTTGCAAACGGGTGTAAAAATAGCCGCTCGCCTCCAAATCAAACAATTTTCCCATATCTTCACTGGTAGCATACTTAAACGTGGTGCTTTGAATGATGGGAATTTGACGCGGTTCACCGTTAGCGGGTTGATATCCGCCTTGCACACAACGGGTGCCGATTCCGACTTTATTCATATCATCATCCTCCAAGGAATAGAAATATCAAGTTATTATAACACTCTTTTTGACATTTGTATATCCCTTTTTTAATTTTTGTTTGACAAACCCCCGTCCCTCGTGTAAATTGGAAGAAAAGGAGTGCTTTTCTATGAACATCGCACACGGCATTGCCGACCTCGTGGGCAATACCCCGTTAATGACCCTATCGCATATCAACGGTGCCACCGTGCTCGCCAAGTTGGAGTGTTTTAACCCCGGCGGAAGCAGCAAAGACCGCGTAGCACTATCAATGCTTAACGAGGCTGAGGCGCAAGGTCTGTTGACCCCCGACACGGTAATTGTGGAATCGACCAGTGGCAACACGGGTGTCGGTTTGGCGGCCATGGCGGCCGCGCGCGGCTATCGCGTAATCTTGACTATGCCCGAAAATATGAGCGACGAGCGCAAACGCTTATTGGCGGCATACGGCGCCGAATTGGTGCTGACCCCTGCCAAAGACGGCGTGGCGGGCGCCACCGCCAAAGCACAAGAGATTGCGGCTACTCACCCCCATACATTTTTGCCCAAGCAATTTGAAAATCCTGCCAACCCGTTGGCGCACTACACGACCACGGGCCCCGAAATTTGGCGCGATACCGACGGAAAGGTGGATATCTTCATCGCCGGTGTGGGCACGGGCGGCACCTTATCGGGAACGGGGCGTTATCTGAAAGAGCAAAACCCCGCTGTGCAAGTGATAGCGGTCGAACCCGCATCGTCGGCCGTTCTTTCGGGAAAAACCGCAGGTGCACACGGATTGCAAGGCATTGGCGCGGGATTTATTCCCACCACGTTGGACACCACGGTGTACGACGAAGTGTTTCCCGTTACGGAAGAGGACGCCTATGCCGCGGCACGGTTATTGGTGCAGCGTGAAGGGTTGCTCACGGGTATCACCTCGGGAGCGGCTTTGCACGCTGCGGCGGTGTTGGCCGCCCGTCCCGAAAATGCGGGAAAAGTGATTGTCGCCTTGCTTCCCGATACGGGGGAACGATATTTGTCCACTCCCCTTTTCAGCGAGGACTAAGAAATGAGCCGATGTCGCCTTACGACATCGGCTCATATTTTTATCCTTTGCAACATAGGATACTGTCGAGGGGGTTATGATATGAACACACGAAGTATGAACCGGAAAGCACTCCTTTTCTTTTTGCTCGTTACGTTGGGTGTAGGTGGCGGCATCGGTGCCCTGCTCGGCGGCGATATGCGGTTAGACGGTCTTGTAAAACCGCCGTTTGCACCGCCTGCGTGGTTGTTTCCCATAGCGTGGACGATCCTGTTCGTGTTGATGGCGGTTGCCGCCTATCTCGTCTACATTAGTTGTGATATTGACCGCCGCGGGGCACTGCAGTTGTATTGGTTGCAATTGGCCGTCAATGCACTATGGTCGTTCTTTTTCTTCCGTTTGGAATGGCGGTTATTCGCGTTTGTATGGCTGCTCTTGTTACTCGCGTTGGCGGCACTGACGGCGTGGCGATTCCGCCCCATTTCCAAAACCGCCTTTTACTTGTTTATCCCCTATCTTTTGTGGCTTGTCTTTGCGGGATATTTAAATTTCGGTTTCTATGTATTGAACGGATAACGAAACGCCCCTTGCTGACGCAAGCAGCGTTTGATTATACCAATCGGTTCATCGTAAGACCGGTGATAAGTTTCGGGTAAAAATAGGTGGATTTTTGCGGCATCTTCTCCCCTGCTGCCGCCACGTCGCGAATTTCCGAAACGCGGGTGGGGTTGAGCAAGAAGGCGGCTTGTGCCGTGCCGTTGTTCACACTTTCCAGCGCTTCGGTGCGGCTGCGCGTGTAGGTAAGATTGATCTGTTTGGCCATATTTTCTTTGTCGATACCGAGTACGCGCTCCAAGATCAACGTGTGCAACACCGTCACATCCAGTCCGCGCGAAGCGGGCGACATATCGGGGAGAACGGCATCCATAAGCGCGATATCCTTCAACGTAAGAACGATCGCCTTCTCGCCGCCCACGTAGAAACCAAACGCTTTTTTGCCCTCGCGGTAAGCTTGTTCCAACCGCACATCCACCGAGGCGAGGGGCACGTTTTCTTCTACATCAAAAGCCTCACGACAAGCATCCACCATTGCGGCAGGTGCAAAATCGGGAAGATCGCGCAACAAACGGTGGGTGGGAAACACGGTGAGTCCTTTATGCTCCATAGCAACCACCATCATCATAATGTAATCGCTGTCCCCCGCGGGCAAGCCTTGTTCGCGACGCCAATTGCGGTAGTTGATGGCCGTTTCGTAACGATGATGCCCATCAGCAATATACAATTTGCGGGTGGCAAATTGCTGCCGCACCGCGGCAATGCTCGCTTCGTCGGTCACCGCCCACAGGCGATGAACCAAACCCGCCTCGTCGGTCAGTTCGGTGACGGGCGTGCCTTTCATTGCTTCGGCCAACACGCCGTCGGTTGCGTTTCCCTCATCGTCGTACAAGCAGTACACGTCGCTGAAATTGCAACCCGTGGCTTTCATCAAATTGAGGCGATCTTCTTTCGCTTTGGAAAGCGTGTATTCGTGCGGCAACACGATGCCCTTTTCAAATTCCTCCAATTTGACTTGTGCGACCAAACCGTATACGCTGTGTTTGCCGCTGTGAATGCGGCTGATATCATGCAAGCAATCCAAATCGTATTCGATCTCATACACGTACAAAGCCGCTTCTTCATCCTGGGCCAACACGCCGCTTGTGAGCATCTCGTTCAGCGCATCCCCTGCTTTTAAGTACGGATCTGCCCCTTCGCGAGGAAGTTCCAACCGGATAACGTTATGTTCGTTACGGCGCAAGTAAGCTTGCCGCTGTTGTTCCGAAATAATATCGTACGGGGGGCAAACCACTTGTTCAACAGGGCCTGCCTTTTTGGTAAAACGCAATGCGCGAAAAGGACGAAGTTCAGCCATAGCAATATCTCCTTACGTTTCATAATTGTTGATAGTGTAACACATTTTTTTGCCGTTGAACAGTCCCTAAACAGATTTTTATTGCTTTTTTGCACAATTTCCTTTACACTTATAAGTGAGGTGATACACAATGACATTGTTTTCCCGTTGTATGGTGCTCGGTACCGGCATTTTCGCTGCCCTTGCCCTATGTGCTTGCGGCGAACAGCCCATAAATCCCACGGTGATTACCAAAGCACCGCAGGACGTGGTGATGCGTACCGAAACCACCACAACGGTGGCCACCACGACCACCACGCTCTTTGAAACGGTGACGACGGATCCTTCTTCGGGTACGACGGCACCTTCGGGAGGTACGGGCAGTACCACACAGGTATCCATTGCCGACAGTGAAGCGTCCGAAAGCGGCAAAGCCATTGCCCAGTTAGCGGTTTCGCTCATCGGAACACCGTTTAAAAGCGGCGCCGCCGGCCCCGATGCGTTTGATAACCCGAGTTTCGTATCGTACTGTTACAAGCAAAACGGTTTCTCCGTCCCGCGCAAGGCCGCTTCGATGGTCACGTGGGGTGAGGACGTGCCACCCGATGAACTTCAGGTCGGCGATATTTTGATTTTCGGCAACGAGATCGGTGGTCCGCCGCAGTTCTGCGGTATTTATATCGGGGACGAACAGTTTGTTTCCTGTAACAATCCCGACAGCCCCACCAAATCGCAAAAATTAGATGCTACATATTGGGGGCCGCGTTTCCTGTGTGCCAGACGACCCGCGACAGAAGAATAACCAATAAAAAAGTGCATTGACCAATGGTCAATGCACTTTTTATTATTCCGTCATAAACAACACGCCGAGGGTGTTGGGGCCACAGTGCGCCGAAATTGTACAACCCGCGCGGGTAATAAATATCTCGTCAAAGTCAATATATTGTTTTACGAGGTCTTTCACCATCGCAATGCGTTCTTCGGAAATGCCCGAGTGGGTGATGAATACGCGGTGCTTGCGGACGTCCGTCCGGCCTTCCAACTGGTCTTTCACGTACTGTTGCAACGCTTTGTCAAGCGAACCGCGATATTTTTTGCCGACACCCATACTGCCACTTTCGTTGTTCACCTCGATACCGGGTTTCAGTTGCAACAAGTTGGCACCAAACATCGCCAGAGCCGAACAACGGCCGCCTTTATGCAAGAACTCCAGCGTATCCAGCACAAAACTGGCGGAGACTTTACACGCGAGGGCTTGCACCTCTTGTGCTACTTGCTCAGCCGGCATACCGGCGGCAATACGATCGGCCGCTTCCAATACCAACAAACCGCTTCCCGTGGAAAGGTTGCAACTGTTTACCACGTACAACCCTTCCAACTCTTCCGCTGCCAAACGGCAGTTGTTGTACGAAGCGGAAAGCGCACCGCCCAGCGAAATGTATACCACTTCACAACCGTCATCAATAAACGGTTTGCAGAAATCGATGTATTCCGCCGTGTTGACGGCCGCGGTTTTCGGAAGAATATTTTTCTCGTGATACACTTTGTAAATATCATCAGGGGTAAGGTCCACACCGTCGGCATATGTCACATCATCGAGCAACACGTGCAACGGATAGGTCTTTACCTGAAACCGTTCTTTCAATTCGGGGCTGAGGTCACACGTGCTATCGGCACACAGCACTACTTTTTTAGGCATAAATCAGTCCTCCTTAAAGTACTTGTTTATTCTATCACATTTTTCACATAAAATCAACCCCACCCACCCGAAAGAGTTACAAAAACGATTATTTTTGTCGAATGGTGTTGTAATTTAAAAGACAATTCGTTATAATGAAACTCCGTAATACATTTTACCAGAGGAGGGCGTTTCTATGCCGCTACACTATCGTCTTTTGCGCTTGAAACGGGTCATCATCGTCCTCGTGGTTATGATCGTGTTGCTGGTTGCCGCACTGGGCGGCGGTGCCTATTTGATCTATACGGAGCAACAATACAGTACCTCTCTTCAAGAACAGCGCACGGCGCTGACATTGCAAAAAGAATCGTTACAAAAACAGTTGCTTGACTTGCAAGAACGCAGCGATGCATTGAGTACCGAACAACAATTGCAAATCGATGCGTTAAGTGCCGCGTTGGCCGATACGCAACAAGCCATGGAAGAACTGGACAATGCCGTTGCCGAACTGAGCATCTCGCTCGGCGGCAAAATCGGTTCAAAACCACTGTATTTTACCAAGCCTGATTGCCCTAAAGATGCCAAACTGGTGGCGTTAACGTTTGACGACGGTCCTTCCTCCCAATACACGCCCATCTTGTTAGACGGTTTGAAAGAACGCGGTGTACGCGCCACGTTTTTCGTGATCGGTGATAAGATCAAAGGCAACGAGGATATCCTCAGACGCATACATAACGAAGGCCACGTCATCGGCAACCACACGCTTAATCACAAAAACCTGGCAAAGGAAAGTGCCGACAGCGTGCGCGAACAGCTGGAAGGTTGCGCCAAACTGGTGGAAGAGATCATCGGTGAGAAACCGGCTGTCGCTCGTATGCCGGGCGGCAATTTGAACGACAACACGCGTATTGTATTGGCGGAATTAGGGCTTCCCGCCATCGGTTGGTCGGTCGATACACGCGATTGGGAAAGCAAAAACGTGGATTCCATTCTGAAAGAAACGTTTCAAAGCGGGCAATACGGCGTGCGCGACGGCGCCATCATTTTGATGCACGACCGTGTGGAGGTAACCCCCGAAGCTACGTTAAAAATCGTGGACCGCTTATTGGAAGAGGGATACACCTTTGTCACCGTTCCCGAATTGTTGGCGGCACGCAAACCGTTGATTCTCACGGGTGCGGTATATTCTTCTGCCTTTCCTGTTTCCTAACAACATCCAAACCAAAACGGTGTGTGAAAAGCATTTCACACACCGTTTTCTTTATGATAAGCCAAGCAGTTTTTCCGCATTTTGCGAACAAATCGCCTTCCATTCATTGTCACTCAACCCCAAATGCTCAAGCAACCGCCTTTCCATTTGCGGCGTGTGCCACGGCGTATCGGTGCCGAACAGCATACGTTCCACACCGTGTTTTTCCAGTATTTTTTGGGCATAGTACTTGGGCATTTGGCCGTAACCGAACGACGTATCAAAATACACGTCCCGACCGCACAAGTGAGCAAGAACACCCTCACCGCAGTTCAGGCCTCCCCAATGCGCCGCCACAACGGGAGAATCAAACCACGAAAGAGCCACTGCCAGTTTTTCGGGCATCGCACCGTAGGGTGGTGGAAATCCGTAATCGTATCCCGCGTGAAACACGGTGATCAGACCGAGAGACGAGATTTTGCGATACACCGGCTTTAGTTTGGGATCGTCTACCGAAAAACCTTGGTAATCGGGGTGCAATTTTACACCTTTTAAGCCCAGCTCTTTGATGCGTTCCAACTCATCAAACACATCCGGACTGGTAGGAAACACGGAACCGAACGATACGATACCGTCACCGTTCAACGCGGCGGCAAAATCGTTCACGTTGTGTTGTTGGGCAGCGTTAGTGGCAATGTTTAGCACAACCGACACGTCTACCCCGCCACGCGTCATCGAGTCTTTTAGCCCCTGCAATGTGCCGTTGGTATACGGCTCCAACCCGCCCGACACGGCCGACAGTTTTGCAATGGCTTTTTCGGCAATCTTATCGGGAAAACAATGCGTATGAAAATCAATAAGCATAACCGTTCCTCGTTTCAAAAAAATCACGGTGCCGTACGACACCGCGATGAATTACAAGGTATCTTCCGTATGGCGATACACAACAAATTTACAAAACAAAAACTCCAAAACAAAATTGGATAAAATGGTAACAACAAACACGATGTATTCGTTAACACCACCGCTTTCCGCCAGTTGACCGAGCCACGTCGAGACCGGTGTGAATACCGCATAAAACCCCGCCACTTTCGCCATAGCAACCGGAACGTTGGCCGCCGATTTAAACGTGTAGCGGCGATTTAACGTGAAATTCCACAGGACGGAAAGGATAAGTGACACCAAATACGCGACCCAATACGAAGCGTGCACCAATTCATTCAACAGGGTAAACGAAAGCGTTTGAATGATACCCGCCGAAACGGAAAATAAGGTGAATTTTATCGCGCGCCACAGTTCTTTATGCATCGCCATAACAACTCCCCCTATAGTGTATCCGTTTTACTGCCCATAGTACAAACCAAATAAAGCCAATACCGAGGAGTGACCCGAACCAGTCTTTCAGCAGATCGATCACTTGAAATGCACGGCCAACCGACACAAATTGTTGCAAGCATTCGTCCACAATCGAAAACACGGCGGTAGCAACAAATGAAAGATCGACAAACCGCACGGGGCGATAACTATGTACCAGCAAAGCCGTGAGCAAACCCAATACGCCGTATTCCGCAATATGCGCCAATTCACGCATCCACGATTGCACCTGTGCAAGAACGGATACCTGTTCCGATTCCGGCAACGAGGTGAAGGCTTCAAAACATTCCAACAGTTGTTTGGTAAGCCCCGAACTAAGCGCCGCAGACTGCGGTGCTGACTGCAAAGACAAATACCATATCACACCGCCCCAAAACACGGTGAGCACCCACAGGCACAAACGGCAAACGGTTGTTTTTTTCATCGTCAGAACGGCAGTTTCATACCGCCCGTGATGCGGTTCATTTCCTGTTCGGAATCGGCAACGGCTTTGCGAATGGCTTCGTTAACGGCAGCGGTCACCAAATCGGCCAGCATCTCCGTGTCATCGGGGTCACACGCTTCGGGTTTGATTTGAATCGCTTTTACCAAATGTGTGCCATCCACGGTGGCCGACACCATGCCACCACCTGCCGTAGCCTCATACGTGCGCTGTTCCAATTCGGCTTGCATCGCCGTCATATCCTCTTGCATTTTTTGCGCTTGTTTCATCATACTTTGCATATTTCCGCCACCGGAACCATACCCTTGCGGCAAACGTGCTTTCATTTTCCTCAACCTTTCATTTCAATGGATACGCCCGCCTGTGCACTGCGGCGCAAAAAGGCAGACAACGGGTCACTGCTTTCGTCGGACACTTCGTTTTTTGCGGGGCGACCACGTTTAATTCGCATCGGTTTTCCGAATATCGCTTGTACGGTGGACATCAGCACCGCTTTGTTCCCGTCCGATTTTACAAGCGGACCGAACATTTCGTTATCCGTCACGATCAGAAGTTCATCCCCATCGGTCATTGCCGTGGAATCGGCCAATACCCCGTATAACGGTGGGCTTTTTTGTGCAATTTTGGAAAGCACTTCCGGCCATTGTGTGCAGGGGATCGGTTCGTGCTTTTCGGTGGGAACAGGCGGTTCGGGTGTCGGCGTTTCTTCCTTAACGGGTTTGACAATCGCTGTTGGTTGCGGCACCGCCACCGGCAGCGGCATAGTGCCGCGTTCTTCCAACACCTCAATGCGGCGCAACAAACTTTGCGGCGTGGTATCCAGTCGCGGTTCGCATAACCGCAGCAACGTGGTTTCCATTTCCACGCGGCGCGAAACACCGCCTTTTAATCGGTCAAGTGCGGTTTGCAACACATCCATCACGTGCAACACCGCTTCCAGCGAAACGGTAACGGAAAACGCACGCAGTTCTTCCATTTCGCTTGCCGATACCGTGATAAGGTCTTCGGCCTTTTTCACGCTTTTGAGTATCATTAAATTGCGATAAAAATCGATCAGTTCGGCACACAAACGTTCCATATCCTTGGAACTTTCGTACAATTCCCCAAGCAGCGTGAGCGCCGCATTGCCGTTTTGTTCGCGAACGGCAGCGGCAAGAGAAAACAAATGGCCGCGGCCTGCCATTCCCGTGGCATCGGCCACCACGTCCGCCGTTATCTCGTGCGAACGGGATAAGCATTGATCAAGAAGCGACAACGCATCGCGCATACCGCCGTCCGCCAATCGCGCGATGAGGAGCGCAGCATCTTGCGTGAGCGAAAACTTCTCTTGCTCGGCCACGTATTGCAACCGCGCGGCAATATCTGCCGCGGGAATACGCCCGAAATCAAACCGTTGGCAACGAGAAAGTATCGTCGCGGGAAGTTTGTGCACCTCGGTGGTGGCCAAAATAAACAACACGTGTTCAGGCGGTTCTTCCAGCGTTTTCAAAAGCGCGTTGAACGCGCCAATGGAGAGCATGTGCACTTCATCGATGATATACACGCGATATTTGCCGACCGAGGGGGTGAAATTCACCTCTTCGCGCAAGTCGCGAATATTGTCCACACCGTTGTTGGACGCAGCATCGATCTCCACCACGTCCAAAATCGTACCGGCATCAATTCCGCGGCAATTATCACATTCGTTGCACGGATCACCGTCTACAGGATGCAGACAGTTAACCGCTTTTGCCAAGATCTTGGCGCACGAGGTTTTCCCCGTTCCGCGAGAACCGGTGAACAGGTAGGCGTGTGCCAAACGCCCACCGCGCAGTTCGTTTTTGAGCGCCGTAGTAACGACGGGTTGACCTGAAACGTCCGAAAACGTTTGCGGCCGCCATTTGCGATATAACACTTGGTACATAAGCGCTCCCCCTTTCGGTTGAATGTAAAAGCCGTGCTCTTTCGGGCATACGGGCGGACAGGTTGACTGCGGCGCACGGAAGAAACCGCTTAATGCTGCTCGGTTCCCCGCCTGACATGGTTCACGGCACACCGTCGCACAGGACCCGTCCGCTCGCATGCCCCAAAGCACACGGCTCAGACTATAGTATACTATATCCGACTCCAAAATGCAACCGATATCCGCTATTTTTGCGTGACAATATATTCACCATCGGCATTTTTTTGCAGCCCATCGGTCACACTTAACCGCCCATCTTCGTAAATAAACATCGCTTCCGTTTCGGGAAACTGTGTTAAAAGCGTCCGCGACCCTTCTTCCCCCAGCACAAAACACGCGGTGGAAAGGGCATCCGCCAAGGCCGAACTTTCACATATAACACTTACCGAAGCCAGTCCGTTTTGCACGGGCACTCCCGTTTTGGGGTCCAATAAATGGTGATATCGCACGCCGTCAAGTGTAAATCCCCGTTCGTAACTGCCAGACGTCACTACCGACAAATCCGTTACCTGTATCACCGCGGCGAGCGCACCCGTGTTTTTCGGATCTTTGATGCCGATACGGAATGGTTTTCCGTCTTTATCCCCTACCGCTACAATGTTACCGCCAAGGTCGATCAAAGCCGAGTGGACATTTTGTTTGCGCAACACGTCGCGTAAACGATCGGCAATATATCCTTTGGCAATGCCGCCGGGTTCCACTTCACCGTGAACGGAAACAACATTTCCGTTCATGACTACGCGCCGATAATCCACCAGTGCCAGCGCCTCTTTTCGTGCGGTATCGGCAGGCACGGTGGGATTATCCGCCGTAAAATTCCACAACTTGGAAACAGGGCGAATGGTAATATCAAACGCACCGTCGGAAAGTGCCGAAACGCGCGCCGCGAGCGTGAGCAATTCCACCGTTTCATCCGACACCGTCACTGCTTGTCCTCTCGCCGCGTTGATACGTGCAATATCGCTGGTTTCTCTGGTGGCACTGAGAAGCGATTCCAACCTCTCCACTTCCGCAAAACAGTCGTCCAATACCGTTTGGTTTTTCGCATCGTAAACGGTAACATTCACAACCGTATCCAGTGCAAAATCGGTGCGTTCATATTGGGCGGCACAACCGCCCAGTAAACAAACCAAAACAAGTATCATGGCCAACAACCGTTTCATAGGAACGCACCTCCTTTTTCAGTAGTGTAACATAGTTTTTTAAAAAATGCAAAGTGTCACAAGTTTGTAACAAAGGTTGTCCCATTTTTTAGGAGATGCTATACTCGAATCCAATAAAAGATAGTGAAAGGAGAGGCTTTTTTATGAATATTCGGCGCGAACTTGCAAAAGAAAATCGGTCTTGCATCGCGGCTCTTATCCTGCTTTGCAGCATTCCTCTCCTTCCGGAATATTGCGCCCCGTTATTGACGATCGGGGCGCTCGTTTGCGCCGTATTGGATGCGCGTCGCCGTGGGGATATTCTCCGTGTCGGCACGCTCGGAAAATTGTTTCTCCTGTACATTGCGTATATGGCCATTGGCATTCTGTATTCCAAACACAAACTCAACAGTTTGTCTACGGTGGCTATGTGGATTGTCGCGTTTTGCGGTTATCTCACCATAACCACCGTCATCTTCAACCGTCGTCGGTTGCACATGTTCTTAGTTTTCTTTTCATTGGCCGCCGGGTTGGTGGGCCTGATTGCCGGTGCACAATACCTCTTACGCAACCTCTTGCACCTCTCCCTTCCCAACCAAGTGTGGGAACCGCTTGACGTTGTGTTCTACCGGTATTTCCCGATGACCGTGGATATTCACATTGCCCCGGAGCGTGCGGCCGCTACCTTTAACAATCCCAACATTATGTCCGAATTTCTGGTGATGTCACTCCCGCTTGTAGCGGTTTGCGGTTTTGACGGGCAGCGCACACGCGTAAAATTGGCGGCTCGCTGTTGTCTGCTGTTTGTTTTGGTCGGTGTGGCCGCCTCTTTTTCTCGTGGTGCGTATTTGGCGCTTTTGTCTATCTTGTTGCTGATTCTCGTTACCAACTTACGAAAAATTTCTCCGCTTATGTTGTCGTTGGTTGCCGCCGTTTCGTTGATACCCGAAGTGATCATCTCCCGCTTTTTCTCCATCGGCATCATCCACGATTTTTCTATCACACAACGCTTTTCCACGTGGGATGCCGCCTTGCAGGCCATTCTTCGTTCCCCTCTGTTCGGCATGGGACCCGGCATCACCAATTTCAGCGAATTTGCAAAAACCTTTGGGTTAAACGTGCCTCATTCCCATAACATCTTGCTACAACTCCTGTTAGAGGGCGGGTTCGTCGGGTTGTTCTTATTGTCCCTTGTGGCGATCCGATTATTGCAAAACAGCGCAGAATGCTTGTCCCGTTCTCCCAAAACGCATTTGTTCGGCGTTTTCTTCCTGGCATTTACCGTTTCGTTTTTGGTATACGGTATGGTGGATTTCCCCTTCCTTTGCCCGAAACTAATGGCTACGTTCTTCACCGTTATGGGTACGGCGGATGCCGTTTTCTCGTTGTATTTGGGTCAAACTGCCGTTTCCTTTTCAAATCTGATTCCGCGCTTTGACATACGGCAACACCGCACGGCATTAAAGTAAAAAACGACCGCGATAGAGCGGTCGTTTTTTGTTTACAGATCCAATTTCAAATCGTTTTCCTTGATCCAATTCCATTTGCGAAGCGGCAAACTGATAAGCCACGTAAGGATGGCCGGAAGAACAAAACAAATAAGCACCAAACCGATCCAGTCCATCATCGTAGGTGTACCGGTCGACATCCAACCGGTGATCACCCCGATAGGGCCTACCAAACCACACGTACCCATACCGGACGATACGGCAGCACCGTTCATTTCCAAACGGAACAGGCACGTCGCAATAGGACCCGTGATGGCTGAGGCAAGCGTGGGCGGAATCCAAACGCGGGGGTTACGAACAATGTTGCCCATTTGCAGCATGCTGGTGCCGAGACCTTGGGCAACCAAACCGCCGAGCCGGTTTTCGCGGTAGCTCATCACCGCAAAACCGATCATCTGTGCACAGCAACCCGCAACGGCCGCACCGCCAGCCAAGCCCGTAAGCCCGAAAGCCGCACAAATGGCCGCGGAGCTGATGGGCAACGTCAACGCCACACCGATGACAACCGAAACCAAGATTCCCATTACAAAGGGATGTTGTTCCGTCGCCCACATAATGAAGGTGCCTACCGCATTTGCGGCCGCACCGATGGGTGCCGAAATGAGCGCCGAAATGCCGACGCCGCTGAGAACGGTGACGATAGGCGTTACCAAAATGTCCACGGGAGTTTCTTTGCTGACAACCTTGCCGAGCTCCGCGGCAAGAATGGCCACAAAAAATACCGCCAAGGGGCCGCCTGCGCCACCCATGGCGTTGACAGCGAAACCCACCGGAATCAAGGAGAACAGCACAAGCGGCGGTGCATTCAATGCGCGGCCGATGGCCACGGCCATACCGGGGCCAACCATGGCCGAACACAAATCACCAATGGTGAATTGCACCATCACGCCCGCCCCGTGGCCGAGTTTTATCGTAAACAAATAACGCAAGAACTCCACGCCACAATAAGTGCCCAGCGTGTTCAAAATGGTGCCCACCAGCAATGTGCAAAACAGGCCTTGTGCCATCGCACCCAAAGCATCAATGAAGTATCGTTTTCCCGAAAAAACAATGTCTTTCCGTTGTAAAAACGCTCGAATCTTCTGCATGTTTCAGACTTCCCTTCTGCAATTTTCCCCATTTTAACGCAAATTTCCCATTTGCGCAAGTCCCAATTGCAACTTTTTTAAGATACTTCCTCTATCGCCCTGCCCGAACTTGACTTTTTCACAAAAACAGATATACTATATCGTGTCCCCTCGCTCCTGCCACACCTTTGGCACATTGGTTCATCAAAGCGCCATGCTGTCGGTAGCGTGCGATTTGCGGGTGTGTCAGACGACTAACACCGAGAAAACAAGAACGGCGAAAAACCGCGTGGATTTTGAGTTTGACCACAGTTTGTCCCACTTCCACGCAGAACTCAAAAAATCGAATATATATCCGGGTGTGGCGCAGCTGGGAGCGCGGGTGGTTTGGGACCATCAGGCCGCAGGTTCGATCCCTGTCACTCGGACCAATACTCATTAAGGTTGATTCAAAACGAATCAACCTTAATTTTTTTGTGCTTTTTCACCTGTTATCAGCAATTTTATTTGTATAAGGCGCTGTAAAAACGGAGCTTTGTACTAAAATTATATCGGGAATATAAGGCTACCGCATTACCGAAAAATGCCTAAATCGGCATTTTTACCTTCTGCCCGGCAATGAATATTTGCTCCCGTAAACGAGCAAACCTCCCGTAAACGAGCAAAACCTCCCGTAAACGAACACCGAAAACATAACAGGTTATGAATTCGGAAAGCGCTTCCTTGCGCTACCGAGGTGGTGTATAATATAAAAAGTTTCAAAGCCAAAACGAAGTAAGCGTTCGCGAACATTTGAAAGCATTTTATACATAAAAGTCCGCAAATGCGTTCTTGTTCCCTTGATATTTGTCGATTTATATGTTATAATGAACCCATCACTATATGAGAGGTGTATTATGGCTGTTTCTTATAACAAGTTATGGAAGCTTTTGATTGACCGTAAAATGAAGAAAAAAGAGCTGACCGAACAAGCGGGCATCAGCAGAACCACCATTGCCAAGATGGGCAGAGATGAAAACGTATCAACGGATGTACTTTCAAAAATTTGCGGTGCGTTAAATGTTGACATAGGTGAAATCATGGAAATGGTTCCCGATGTCAACAGAGAAAAATGATGGACAAACACACTCCTGAACAACGGCGCAAAAATATGCAGGCCGTTAAAAACAAGGATTCACAAATCGAATTGTTGTTACGAAAAGAACTTTGGAGTCGCGGTATCCGTTACAGAAAGAATTCAACCAAAATTTTTGGTAAGCCTGATATCGTATTCATAGGGAAAAAGGTCGCTGTTTTCTGCGATAGCGAATTTTGGCACGGATACAATTGGGAAGAGCGTAAAAAAGATTTTAAGTCTCACCAAGAGTTTTGGATTCCAAAAATAGAGCGCAATATGGAACGCGACAAAGAAGTAACAGCAAAACTTGAATCCGAAGGATGGATCGTTCTCCGCTTTTGGGGAAATGAAATTAAGAAAAACACAGCGCAATGTGCAGATATAATAGAAAAGGTGGTACATTCAAAATGAATCAACTGAAATCTATCGATTTGTTTGCCGGTATTGGTGGCATTCGGCTTGGCTTTGACAAAGCTTTCGGAGATGAAATCAGTACCGTTTTTGTCAGCGAATGGGATGAACACGCACAAAAAACCTATAAGGCAAATTTTGAAGATAACTTTGAAATTGCAGGCGATATTACAAAGATAGAAGAGAAAGATATTCCCGAGTTTGATATTTGTCTTGCGGGATTTCCATGCCAGGCTTTCAGCCTTGCAGGTCAGCGCATGGGATTTGATGACAACTATAAAGGTATGTGCCGTGGTACGCTCTTTATGGATGTGGCTCGTATATGTGAATATCACAAACCTAAAGAGATTTTTTGCGAAAACGTAATGGGTCTTGTGATTCACGATAGAGGCAGAACCTTCAAAATCATCTGCAAGACCTTTGAAGATCTTGGTTATAAGGTCTTCCACAAAGTGCTTAACAGCAAAAATTTCGGAG
>JAZULW010000052.1:0-3968 GCA_045603285.1 Acutalibacteraceae bacterium
CCACCGTGACCGATCCATATACAACCCCGCCTTTCCCCTTGAAAAGGCTGCCTTTTTTTACTGATCCAACGCGCAAACGTCTTCGTACGTTTCACGGCGAACCGCCACGTAGGACTTGTCGCCGTTTACCATCACCACGGCAGGGCGAGGCACACGGTTGTAGTTGGATGCCATTGAATAGTTGTAGGCGCCCGTCGTGAGCACTGCGACGATGTCGCCGCGTATGGGCTTGGCCATTTGCACGTCCCGTTGCAAAATGTCGCCCGACTCGCAACAACGGCCCGCCAACGTGGCTTGGTAGTCGGTAGGCACATCGGCACGCGAAGCGTTGATGACGGTATAGTCTGCACCGTACAAGGTGTAGCGCGGATTGTCCGTCATACCGCCGTTGACCGATACGTAGTTGCGGTAGTTGGTCACCTCTTTGACCGAACCGACGGTATACAGCGTCAGCCCGGCATCGGCCACCAAACTGCGGCCGGGTTCTAACATAATGCGCGGCGGTTGTATCCCCAGTTCAGCACTGATATCACGAATGTATCCGCCGATCTCTTGCAACCGCGCGGCATAGTCCATAACGGGGTCACGTTCCACGTAACGCACACCGAGGCCGCCGCCGAGATTGACGATATCCGCCGTGAAACCAAGCGTATCGCGCACGTCACGCGCGAATGTGAGCATCACCGATGCGGCATCGCGGAAAAGCGAAACCTCAAACAACTGCGACCCCACGTGACAATGAAACCCGTGCAGTTCCAAGTGCGGATAGGTGAGCAGTTCTTTTACCGCCGCGAGGGCTTGTCCCGTTTCGAGCGCCACACCGAATTTGGAATCCACCGTCCCCGTATTGATCTTGCGGTGGGTGTGCGGATCAATGCCGGGGGTAACGCGAAGCAACACCTTTTGGGTGATGCCGCGTGCGGCGGCGTGTTGCTCCACGGCAGCGGCTTCGTCCATACTGTCCAACACAAACCATCCCGTGCCCCATTCCATAGCGGCGGCAATATCTTCGTCAGACTTGTTGTTGCCGTGGAAGAAGCAGCGTTCCATCGGGAAACCCGCCGTTTTGGCCGTATACAGTTCGCCGGGGGATACCGCGTCTACCGACACGTCCTCCTCCGCCATGATTTCGTAAATGCGGCGGCACGAAAAGGCTTTGCCGGCAAATTCGGGCCGCGAACCTGCGGGGAAATACTGCTCCATTGCCGCTTTGTAGGTACGCACCCGTTTACGAATGACCTGTTCGTCCATCAAGTAAAGCGGGGTTCCGTACTGCGCGGCAAGGGCAACCGTATCTTGCCCCGACACATATAGGTGGCCGTTTTCGCCCACCGTCAAATGATCGTACAACATCGCTTAAATAACCCCTTGTTTGCGCAACTGTTCCAGCAACACCGCGCGGTTTTGGTCTTCCATGGGGGTGAGGGGCAAGCGCAGATAATCTTCACAGAAACCCATTGCGGCCATGGCGGCTTTCACAGGAATGGGATTCACTTCACTGAACAGAGCGCGAACAAGCGGCAAAAGTTCCAGCTGCAACGCCGCGGCACCCGCCACGTCACCCGAAAAGAATTTATCCGTGATGGCAACGGTTTTGCGAGGCAAGGGGTTGGAAAGCACCGAAATGCATCCTTTGCCGCCGAGCGCCAACGTAGGCACGATCTCGTCGTCGTTACCGGAATACACATCGATTTTATCCCCCGCGAGCGCCAAAATTTCCGCTACTTGTGAAATGTTGCCGGAGGCTTCTTTGATACCCGCAATATTGGGGTGGTCGGCCAATGTCGCCACCGTTTTGGGGGCAATGTTCACCCCGGTGCGCGACGGCACGTTATACAAGATGACGGGCGCCGTCGCAGCATCCGCAACGTCCGAAAACATACGAATAAGGCCGTTTTGGGTGGCTTTGTTGTAATACGGCGTGACAACCAACACTCCGTCTACTCCCATCTCGCACGCGGTTTTGGTGAGTTCAATCGCGTAGTCGGTGTCGTTGGAACCCGTACCTGCAATGATCGGCACACGACCTGCCGCACGTTTCACGGCATAGCCGATGACCGCTTTGTGCTCTTCGTCGGTCAACGTTGATGCCTCGCCCGTGGTGCCGCAGATGACCAGAGCGTTGACACCTTCTTGAATCTGCCAGTCGATCAAGCGGCCGAGTTGGTCATAATCCACACCGCTTGCCGTTAACGGGGTGACAAGCGCGGTGGCAATGCCTTTGAATACTGTTTTTTTCATACTCTGCACATCCTATACAATAAAAAATAGCCGTTGACACGGCTATCAAAAATCGACACGCGGGAACGATTGCCCGCACGTGCCCTTTTTGATAGCTCTCCGCGCAAAAACGCGACAGTAATCACGATGTTATTCCCGATTACCAAGCCACCGCCCGCCGACGGCAACTTTCGGCGGCCGCACCTTTCACGCCACACCGTCGCGCCCGACCATTGTGTGGCGGTACTCTTTACGCACCGCGCCTCTATCTTTTTGCTGTTCTTATGCTATCACACAACCTCCCGCTTGTCAACCCCTTTTGTCGCCCTGCTCGTAACGGCGGCGCAACTGATACAGCGCTTTGGTTTCAATGCGCGATACGTACGACCGCGAAATCCCAAGTTTTTTGCTCACGGCTTTTTGGGTGAGGGGTTTGCATCCCAGCCCAAATCGAAGCGTGATGATTTCTTTTTCGCGGTCGTTCAAGCTTTCGTCGATGTAGCGGTAGAGTTTCGTTCCGTTGAGTTTGATATCCAAATCGTCCGCAAGGGTATCTTCGGCCGCGATGACGTCCATCAGCGTGAGCGAATGGCCCTCGCGATCCGTATCAATGGGTTCGGTGAGAGACACTTCTTGTGCCAGTTTTTTGTTGGCGCGGAAATGCATCAATATCTCGTTTTCCACACATCGCGAAGCATAAGTGGCAAGGCGCACCCCTTTTTGATAATCAAACGTATCCACCGCTTTCATCAACCCGATGGTACCGATGGAGATCAAATCGTCTTGGTCGCGCACGTTGCTGTAATATTTTTTAATGATGTGGGCTACCAACCGCAAATTGTGTTCAATAAGTTTGGTGCGCGCCTCGCGGTCGCCTTGTTCATGGTAGGCGATCAAATACGCTTTTTCCTGTTCGGCGGAAAGCGGTTTCGGGAAAGACCCTGCATTCACCACCTGCAACGCCATAAAAAACAACTTGGATAAAAATTCGACTATTGCGGTAAACATAAAACCGACCCCTTTCACGCTATATCTATGCGGAAAGAGGTCGGTTTTTGCCTGTCCTGTGTGTTCGATTTATATTACCGGGTATCCGGCTCTGGCCAACGCGGCGGTAAGCTCCCCCACGGTGGTTTGGTCGGCGCGGTAAGTCACGGTGGCCACGGCACATTGGTCAATGGAGGCGGCACGCACCCCCCGTTGTCGGCGAAGCACGTCAACCGCTTCTTTGCGCGTGGCGGCATTGGTGACACCGCCGAGTTTCATCGTAATACATTCGGGTTTTTCGAACATACACTCACCTCGGCGGTAGTATACCCCCAAAAATGGCAATTATGCACGATGCCATTTGGCGCCTTGCGGTGTATCTTCCACCACAATACCGCGCGCTTTCAGTTCGTCGCGGATACGATCGGATTCCGCCCAATTTTTCGCGGCGCGGGCGGCAGCACGGGCGGCGATGAGTTCTTCAATCTCGGCATCATCGTCACCGCCGCTTTGACGGCCATACAGTAAGCCGAGCACATCAGCCAATTCATTAAAGAGCGTCAGCGCGTGTTCCAAACTACCTTTCACGGCACCGCCGTCTGCCACCATACGGTTGCAGTCTTTTGCCAGTTCGAACAACGCGGCAATGGCATCGGCGGTGTTCAGGTCATCGTCCATCGCGGCAACAAATTGCTCGCGACGAGCCTTACAAAACGCGACCACGGTTTCCTCTGCCTCGCCATTGGGTGCAGTGGTGAGTG
>JAZULW010000053.1:0-5796 GCA_045603285.1 Acutalibacteraceae bacterium
GCGGCTATGCGTTGCATAGCCGCCGTTTCGGGTGTTCGAACAGGTTAACGGTTGTCCACTTTGATTTGGCCGCGGACGATGACGAGTTTGATGTTAAACTCGTCGTCTACCACCAATAGGTCGGCGGATTTGCCCACCGCAATGGAGCCGGTGACACCGTCTACACGGATGGCACGGGCCGGGTTGATGGTAGCGGATTTGACCGCTTGTTTAAGCGGAATACCAAAGCGAATGACGTTTTTCAATTCCTCGTATACGTTGGAAGTGGAGGCGGGGATGGTACCGTCGGCCAACAAGGCCTTGCCGTCGCGCACGTACACCGTTTGTCCACCGAGATCGTATTCGCCGTCCAAATGGCCGGCGGCGCTCATAGAGTCGCTGATGATGATGGAGTTGTCTTCCCCGAGTTGCGCAAACGCGATGCGCAACGCCGCGGGATGAATGTGGAACCCATCGCAAATGATTTCGGCACGTACCCCTTTTTCACGCGTACGATCAAACACCGCGCCTACCACACCGGGATTGCGGTGCGTGAGGCCGCTTTGGGCGTTATACAGATGGGTAACGTGGCGTACGCCCCAATCAATCGCGGCACACGCTTCGTCATAATCGGCGGCGGTGTGTGCAATGGAAACAGGACAGAGGGGTTGCACCGTCTTGACAAAGTCTTCCGCACCGTCACATTCGGGGGCGATATCCACAACTTTAATAAGGCCGCCGCACCCGTCAAACAAACGCAAAAACTCTTCTTTGTCGGGGTTGCGGACAAAGTCGCCGTTTTGGGCGCCTTTTTTCGACATGGCAATATAAGGACCTTCCATATTGATGCCGTGGATATACGCACCGCTTACCGCATCGCGGCTTTCGGCCACGTTACGGAAAATGGCGGTAAGTTCGTCAAAAGACAAGGTCATCGACGTGGGACAAAACGAGGTGATACCGCGTTTGACAAGACACTCGGACATAGCGTTGAGTGCTTCAAACGTCGCCTCACCCGTATCGTGCCCCGCACAACCGTGGATATGCATATCGATCAGGCCGGGCAACACGGTATATCCTGCCAAATCCAGCGTATCATCCGCCGTCAGGCTTTCGCCCACGGCGGCAATGGTGGTGCCGTTTACCAAGATATCGTGATGGACAATGTCAAATTTTTCATTGAAAATTTTTGCATTTTTTAACAGCATAGGGAACGCTCCTTTATTCTGCGGGTTCTTCGTTGGAAGCGGGGGAGTCCGCGGGGACATCGCCCGACGGGGTGCCCCCGACGTTGCTGACCCACAGCGTGATGACGCTGCCGACTTCGGCAGGCTCGCCCGCGGCGGGGGTGGTTTTCTCCACAAGGCCTTTTTCCAGATCGGACACTTGCAGAAGCATACTTTCACCGATCTCATAGCCGAGGGCCTTCAGATACAAACGGGCGTGTTCCTCGGTCCATCCCGTTAGATCGGGCAACGGTTTTTCTTTGGCACCCGCGCTGATGACCACTTCCACGTTGGAGCCGCGTTCGACCGACGTGCCCGCTTCGGGCGACTGGGACAAAATGGTACCCTCGGGTTGGTCACTGAACTGATACCCCATAACGGAAAGGGTGAGATTGCCGTTCATCGCTTCTTCTTTGAGGGTATAATAGTTAAACCCATACAATTCTTCCACCATTACCGTGGCGGTGCCGGTGGGTTTGGTGGTGATGGTGGTGGTCGTCGTGGGAGGCAAGGTCAAGTCGGGACGGGTGGTTGTGGTGGTTTGGGCGGTGCCGAGATCCAAATAGCCGAGCGAATAGAGAACGACGCCTGCCGCTACCGCCAACACGATGAGAGCCCCTGCGAAGATGAGCCATACCATACCGCCGTTTTTCTTTTTACGGGGGCGGTCGTCCTCTTCGTCGTCGTTTTTCGGTTCGGTATCGAGGAGAGCGGCAACCGCCGAGGTGGCGGTGAGTTCGTCCCACAATTGTTGGGCGGTTTGGGTGCGGTGATTGGGGCTGATGCGCATGGCGCGGTACAAACTTTCCTTGACGTGGGCGGGGAGAGAATCCGCCACGTCCGCCGGCATCAGCAATCCTTCGTTTTTCTTGGTGCGCGCGGTGGATTCGGGCGGGGTTTTGCCCGTGAGCGCAAAGAACAGCGTGGCCGCCAAGGCATACACGTCTGCCGTGGCGGTGCAAACGGCGCCCTCTTCGTACTGTTCGGGGGCGGCGTAACCGTGAATGAGCACGGGTTCGCACGCGGTGTTCACGGTATGGGTTTCGGGAATGCAGAAGTTTTTGATCCGCAATTCCCCTGCCGCATCGAGAAGCACGTTTTTGGGACAGATGCCCAAATGCAACACGCCCGACAGATGAATACTGGACATTGCCGAAATGAGAGGCAAGAAGAGTTGGCGAGCCTGTTCGTAAGACATCGGGCCGTTTTTGCGTATGTAGCGTTCGAGACTCATCCCCTCACAGTACTCGCTGATACTGTAAGCGGTGCCGTTTTCTTCCAAAATATCAAAGCAAGGCACAACAGCCAGCACGTCACGCAGCCGCGCGACCGCCCGTGCACACGCCAAAAAGTCGCGTTTGTAGCCTTCAAACCGCATGGCGCAGCCGCTTTTTACGGTGAGCAGACCTTGGTCGTTGCGGTCACACAAGGTGGTGGGGAAAAACTCGCGCACGGTGACGGGGGTGTTGTCCAGTTTATCCAGGCCCATATACACCGCACTGTCGCCCGATACTTCCAACACGCGGCCGACGAGATAGCGACCTCCTACGACCGAACGCACGCGCATATATTGCGGCGGATTGACTCCGCTTGTGGGATAACCGCAACGGGGGCATTTGCCATCCGCGCCGTTAAGAGGGGACATACATCCCATACAAAGTGTTTTTTCTGCCACGGTCAATTCCCTCCTATGGAAGATTTCAGTTTCAGAATCCGCACATCGGCACCCGCACACACAAGCGGTTGAAACGTGCCCGTGATACGCGAGGCAATGGCCTCGCCGTAGCGGTCGGCGAGTTCTTTTTGGTTTAAGTTGGTGCTGATGACGGTGGGCTTCCCTTCCAGCATACGACCGTTGATGATATTGTATAACGCCGACGTGTAAAACGGGCCGGAAAATTCGGTGCCCACATCATCCAAAATGAGCAAGTCGCAACCGAGGAGAACCTCTTCACTATCCCCCTCGGCACGGCCGAAATGTTCTTTTTCGAGGCGGTGGAGAAGCCGTTGCACAGGGCCGTATACCACCGAGTATCCCTTTTGCATCACCGTGCCCGCAATGGCGAGCGAGAGATGTGTTTTGCCCACACCCGTGGGGCCTCGAAGCAACAAACTCACGTCTTTTCCGTCAAATTCCGACGCATACAGGCGGCAATATTCGATGACTTCGCGCATACGGGCACGCGGCGAGATGCCGGTGCGCCCGTCCGGTTTATCGGAATAAAACGAGAGCGACAATTCGTCAAACGATGTGGGTTTCATCGCGGACAGTTCCGACAGTGCGCGGCAAGAATACTCGCGCAGCAAGGCTTCGAAACACGCACAACGTTTGCCGTTTGCCGTGCCCGTATCCTGACAGGTGGGGCAGGTGTACTGCGGCTCAAAATTAACCGCGGTTTCGCCGTGTTCACGGAGCAACATCGACATTTCCACCTGCAACGACAGGTTTTCGGTTTTGATGCGCTCCACGGCGGCATCCACGTCCCCGCCCGACAAAATGGCCCCCACCACTTTGGAAGAGGAGAGCGCCATCAACCGTTCGATCTCGGCAAGGCGGGGAATTTCGCGCAACATTCGTTCGCGGAAAGCGGCGGCGGCCGCGTGTGCCGTGCCGCGCCGACGTTCGAGTTCCGCCGAGGCTTTTTGATAGGTTTCGCGGTTGTATCCCACCGTTTTCACCCTTTCTTCTTTTTCTTATACACGGGGAGGTAATGCTCCACCATTTGTTCGTATTCGCTTGGTTCTTCGGTCGGCTTTGCGGCCTTTTTGGGGGAAGCGGACAACGCGGCGGCCGCCTCGGCAGACACAATCCCTTGGGAGCGCCAATTTTCCAGCACACGGTCCATATATTTCGCGTGGAAACCGCCTTTACTGTCCAGACAAACGGTGTAGGCATAGCGCAACAAATCGTCCGCCACCTGCCACGTGAACACCCATTTTTCCGCCAACGCCATGGTGGTGGCGGCGGCCGAGAGGGGACGCGGCAGTGCACACACGGTTTGCACTTTGGCAAGGGCTTCCCGCCCGCGCTCCAGATAACACAGATGTTCCTCCGCGGCGGTCAGCGTGGTGATGCCTTTGTCCGCCCAGTCAAGCGCGATCTTTTCAATATAGCGCATGGAAAAGCGGTCGCTTTGGGCGGCGTATTCCACCACCATCAAGATAATCTCCACCGGCAAGGCGGCGGTATCGTGTAAGTACAACAGGGTTTCCATATCCCCGTAAGTGAGGGGTTTGCCCAGCCGTGCACTGACCGTATCCAGCAAATAAGCAAATTGCGGCGAGCGTTTTTGGGTGGCCACCACTTCTTTCATTTGCGGTTTGACCGCGCGGGGACGAGGAGTGGGTGACGGGGGCAACGACGGGCTCACCGCGGCGGCGGGAAGCGACGGGGCGGGTGCGGGCGCAGCGGCGATGGGCGCGCCGTCTTCGCACAGAAGCCCAGCGGACACCCAGTAGCGAAGAGCATCCGCACAATCTGCCTCCGAATAGCCGCATGCGGCGGCACAGGCAGACAACGCAAACGCGCCGTTTTGGGAGGCAAACCACAACAGCACTTTCAGTTGCAACGGGCCCGCAAGTTTGAGATGTTGTTCCGCCACCGCGGCGGGAAGTGCCAAGATTTTGCCGAACGCGGCGGGGTTCCATTGATAGGATGCCAAAGGGGATGCCTCCTTTCTAGCGATAATCTTTCAATTTACATTATACACACCAAGTACCGTGAAACGCAAGAGGGAATTTTGTATTTTGGCAAAACACGAAAAATGAGTTGATTTTTTTAACGGAGTGTGATATGGTAATAGACAGACTAGATCCCGTTGAAGGAGGTGCCTTGAACAATGGCTTTCAAAATCTCTGACGAATGCATCGCCTGCGGTGCTTGCGCGGAGGGTTGCCCCGTAGAAGCGATCGCGGAAGGCGATGGCAAATACGAAATCAACCCGGATGCTTGCATCGATTGCGGCGCTTGCGCGGATACCTGCCCTGTCGGCGCGATTGCGGCGGAATAATGACCGCAACCAAAATGACGGGAGGACCCCGCGGCTCCCCGCTTTTTTATGATTATTTCAGTAGTTTTGAGTATCCTTCGCCATACTGGACACATCTGGAAACGCGGCTTAAGGTTGCAGAGGAAATATCAGCTTCCTCCATGATCTGGTTGTAGGTTTTGCCTTCCAGCAGCAGCCGGGCGGCGAAAACGCGCTCCGCCATGTTCTCAATCTCCTTGGCGGTGCACAGATCCTGGAAAAGTGCTTTGCAGTCAGCAGGGTCTGTAATGCTTGCAATCAGTTCATAAAGTGCGTTGATTTTTTGATGTTTGTCCAGCTGAGCCATCTACTTTCCTCACATTCTCAAAATTCTTCCAGAGAAGCCTGCAAAAAGGCCTTTGTCTTTTCGCTCTTGGGGTGATCAAATTCCTGCTCCGGTGAGCCCATTTCTTCGATCACCCCATCTGCCATATATATTACCACATCTGCTACCGATTTTGCAAACTCCATTTCGTGGGTTACCACGATCATTGTGGTATTTTTATCCTTTAATCCCCGGATGACTCGCAAAACCTCACCGGTCAGTTCCGGATCCAGGGCAG
>JAZULW010000054.1:0-8309 GCA_045603285.1 Acutalibacteraceae bacterium
GATGGTGGTGGCATCGGTCTCGGCCAACGCTTTGGCAACCGCGATGGTGCCTTTGGCGAGCACGGGGTTCTCAAACACGCCCATCGGGCCGTTCCAGACCACCGTTTTGGCGTTTTTCACTTCATTGGCGAACAGTTCCGCGGTAGCGGGACCGATATCCAAACTCATTTTGTCGGCCGGGATGGCATCGGCAGCCACGATCTCCACGTCAATCGGAGCATCAATCGGGTTCGGGAAATCCGCCGCAATGGTGCAGTCCACCGGCAACAAGATCTTCACGCCTTTTTCTTCCGCACGAGCGAGCATCTCACGGCAGTAGTCGATCTTCTCTTCATCCAGCAACGAAGTACCCACGCCGTAGCCTTTGGCCGCAAGGAAGGTATACGCCATACCGCCGCCGATGATGAGCGTGTCGGCTTTGGTGAGCAAGTTTTCAATCACGTTGAGCTTGTCCGCCACTTTGGCACCACCGAGGATGGTAACAAACGGACGAACCGGATTGTTCACCGCCGCACCGAGGAATTGGATCTCCTTGGCCATCAAGTAGCCGTTGGCGGATTCTTCCACAAACGAGGCCACGCCTACGGTGGAGCAGTGCGCGCGGTGCGCAGCACCAAACGCATCGTTCACGACCAAGTCGCAAAGGGAAGCCAAGTCTTTTGAGAAAGCTTCGCCGTTTTTGGTTTCTTCTGCGCGGTAACGGGTATTTTGGAGCAACACCACATCGCCATCATTCATCGCGGCAACGGCTGCACGAGCGTTGTCGCCTACCACGGTATCGTCTGCCGCAAAGGTGACGGGTTTGCCGAGTTTTTCAGCCAGACGCACCGCCACGGGAGCGAGAGAAAATTCGGGTTTGGGCTCACCCTTCGGTTTGCCGAGGTGAGAACAAAGAATGACTTTGGCACCGTTGTCAATGAGGTATTGAATGGTGGGAAGCGCGGCCACAATGCGGTTTTCGTCGGTGATGACACCGTTTTTCAGCGGGACGTTAAAGTCGCAATGCACGAGAACGCGTTTGCCGGCAACCTGCAGGTCTTCGACGTTTTTCTTGTTGAGGATATCCATTGTTAAAACACCTTTCCTTTCCAATGTTCATACAAGGTTATTTTACCCTTTTTTTACCTATATTGCAAGGGGCAACTGCAATTTTCGGCGGTTTTTATAAAAATGCGGTACCGCGTACCGATTGTTTGTTGCATAACAAAAAAGGAGAGGCACGCCTCTCCTTTTCTTACAGCACTTTGGACAGAAAATCTTGCAAACGGGGGTTTTTCGGGTTGCCAAAAAATTCTTCGGGAGCGGCCTGTTCCAAAATTACGCCGTCGTCAATAAACACGACCTCGGTGCCCACCTCACGGGCAAAGCCCATTTCGTGGGTGACCACCACCATCGTCATTCCGTCGTGCGCGAGTTCTTTCATAACCTCCAACACTTCGCCCACCATTTCGGGGTCGAGCGCGCTGGTGGGTTCGTCAAACAACATCACCTCCGGGTCCATACACAACGCGCGCACGATGGCAATGCGTTGTTTTTGGCCACCCGACAGTTGCGACGGATACGCATTCGCACGGTCTGCCAAACCGACACGCGCCAGCAGTTCCATGGCACGGGCTTCGGCTTCCTGTTTGCTTTTGCCGAGCAATTTCATCGGCGCAAGCG
Source organism: Acutalibacteraceae bacterium (assembly GCA_045603285.1). Classification (GTDB taxonomy): domain Bacteria; phylum Bacillota; class Clostridia; order Oscillospirales; family Acutalibacteraceae; genus RGIG3009. The sequence continues at coordinate 1,663 of JAZULW010000054.1, forward strand.
TCATATTTTTGAGAATGGTCATATGCGGAAACAGATTAAACTGTTGAAACACCATCCCCATTTTTTGGCGGTGACGGTCCACGTTGGCTTTGGGGTCGGTAATGTCTTCTCCGTCAAAGAAGATTTGACCGCCCGTGGGCATTTCCAGAAGGTTTAAGCACCGCAAGAAGGTGGATTTCCCCGAACCCGACGGTCCGATGACCACCATCACGTCGCCGCGGCAAATCTGCGCGTTCACACCTTTGAGAACGTGAATATCCCCAAAGGATTTTTGCAGATCGCACACGTTGATCAACACGTTATCAGCGTTCACTCTTGCGCAACCTCCTCTCCAACAGTCCCACCAACCACGTCAGCAACATCACCAGTGCCAAATAGATGAGCGCCACGGCCAAAAGCGGCATAAACGCCGAAAACGTGCGGCCGCGAATGATCTCGCCCGCTTTGGTGAGGTCCATAATGCCGACGTAACCGGCAACCGACGTTTCCTTGATGAGCACGATAAACTCGTTGCACAGCGTGGGCAACACCACTTTGAACATCTGCGGCACCACAATGTACCACATCGTTTGTATGTAATTGAAACCCAAACTGCGCCCCGCTTCAAACTGCCCTTTGTCGATGGCCATAATGCCGCTGCGGAAAATTTCCGCCACGTACGCGCCCGAGTTGATACCGAACGCGATAGCCGCGACGGTGATGCTGTTGTCGATGGAGACGAGCACCACAAAGTACATAATCATCAACTGCACCACCATCGGGGTGCCGCGAATGACAGTGAGGTATACGTTGCAAATACCGTTCAAGAATTTAAGCACACCGTACCCCGGTCCACCGCGCCGTTTCATCGTTTCGCCGTTTTTGTCGTAGGTGGAACGTATCACCGCAATGACAACGCCGAGCACGATGCCGAGTGCCAGTGCAAAAAAGGTGATGATGAGCGTGTTGCCAAGACCTTTTACGAGCATTTGCCAACGGTTACCCTTGATAAAGTTCATATGAAATTCGGCGCCGACATCCTGTGCCCACAGCACCACGTTTTGCCACACCGCTTCCAACCATTGTTTCATACGATTTCCTTTCAGCCGAAAACGGACGGAGAGTTTCGACACTCTCCGTCCGTAGACAGTTCACGTGTATCTTAGTCGGTGATGTATTTGTCCACGATCTTTTGGATCTCGCCGTTATCGGTGAGTTTCTTCAGAGCCGCGTTCACCTGCTCGAGCAATTCGCTGTTTTCTTTCTTAATGGCGATGGCGTACTCTTCGTCGGCATACGCGCCGTCCAAAATTTTGAGACCCTCGTTTTGGGCGACAAACGCTTTGGCGGGCTCACTGTCGATAACCACGGCGGTCACTTTGCCGGTCAAGAGGGCTTGCACCGCATCGGGACCGGTTTTGTAGGGGGTGACCTTGTCTTCACCGAAGCCCCATTTGACCGGATCGTCGGACGCGTAGATGTGGCCGGTGGTGTCTTGTTGGACACCGATCATCACGCCGTCTTTCACACCGGCGGGGTTACCGTCGGCATCGTAACCGGTGTAGAATTCTTCAAACGAAGCCACGGTGCTGTCTGCTTTCACGATAACAACTTGTTTCGCTTTGGCATACGTATCGGAGAAGTTGACCTGCAATTTGCGTTCGTCGTTGACGGTCATACCCGCCATACCAATGTCGTACATACCGGATTCCACACCGCCGAGGATGGCGCCGAAGTCCACGTCTTTGATCTCGAGTTCACGCCCGAGTTCTTGTGCGATAAGGCCCGCGATCTCCACGTCGATACCGGCGTAGTTGCCGTCGTCGTCCACAAACTCATAGGGCGGGAACGCCGCATTGGTGGCCATCACCAATTTTTGGGCGGGGGTGGCTCCCTCGTCTTCATTGGGTTTTGCTTCGCCGCAACCGCACAGACCGAAAGTGAGCAACAGCACGGCAACAAGCAACAAAGAAAGTGCTTTTTTCATCGTAAGTTCCTCCAAACCATATATTCCTTTTTGAAAGTGTTTTCACTATACCACCATATGAATAAAAATGCAAGCACAAATTTCATTTTTGTCATAATATTCGCAAATTTTTCTGTTTTTATGCATAAAATCACATTTTATGCATAGATTATTGAATATTATTCGTCACAAAAATGCCGCTGTATCCGTTCGGCAACAGGGCGTGTCAGCCCTTTGACGGTCATCAGTTGCTCGACAGTGGCGTGTTTGACCGCAGTGAGCGAGCCAAAATGTTTAAGAAGCGCCGCCGCACGCGTTTTGCCTACCCCCTCAATGTCGGTGAGGGCGGTGGTGAGGGTGCGTTTGCCGCGTTTTTGGCGGTGATATCCGATGGCAAAGCGGTGCACTTCTTCCTGCAACGCGGATACGAGGGTGAAGGCCGCGCGTTTGGACGAGAGCACCAGTTCTTCGCCGCCGTCGGTGACGGCGCGGGTGCGGTGGCGGGTGTCTTTCACCATACCAAACAACGGAATGCCATACGGCTCCACAAGCGGTTTCACGGCGGCCACCTGCGCTTCGCCGCCGTCGAGCAAGATCACATCGGGCAGCGTGCCGAAACCGCCCTCGCCTTTGTGCGCCTCGTATTCCGAAAGCCGACGGGACAACACCTCGCGCAAACAGGCGGGGTCGTCCCCTGCGGGTGCGTCTTTGATCTCAAAGCGGCGGTAGTCGGCCTTGTGGGGACGACCGCCGACAAACACCACCATTCCCCCCACGGTATCCGCCCCCGCGGTGTGCGAAATGTCGTAACTTTCAATGCGGGTGGGGATGGTGGCTAGTCCCAACAGTTGTTGCAGTTCGGTGAGCCCCGTAATTTCGCGGCCACCCGTTTGCAGCCGCTGTGCCACCCGTTCGGCGGCGTTGTCGGCGCACATTCGCAAAAGCACGGCTTGTTCACCTTGCTTGGGAACGCGGAATTTCACGTGGTAGCGTTTGCCCGCCGCGGCGGCTTTTTCGGTCAGCCAACGCGCCAGCAATTCTTCGTCGTCAAGCGGTCCGTCCACCACGATACAGGGCGGCACCTCGTCGCGCGACGAGTAGTATCGCCGCACAAACTGGGCACGCATGGCGGCGGTATCGTCGGTGATGTCGGCAAACACGTGTTCGCGGTCCGACAGCGCGCCGTTCGTAAAGCGAAACACTTCAAAACACGCGGTGTCCTGTGCCTGCGCCAGCGCGATGATATCTTGGTTTTTCACGCGGCTTGACACCACGTTTTGTTTTTCTTTCATGCGGGACACGGCACGAATGCGGTCGCGCAGACGGGCGGCGGTTTCAAAATCCAAATTGTCCGCCGCCTCTTGCATCCGTTTGGTGAGAAGTGCGGTGAGTTTGGCGCCGCCTTCGGTGAGGTAGGTGACCGCTTGTTCCACCCGTTCGGCATACTCCTGTTCGGGCACGCGCCCCGTACACGGCGCACAACATTGCCCGATATGGTAATTCAGGCAGGGGCGGTCTGCCGCTTTGCGAAAGGCCAGCGGACGGTTGCAGGTGGACAGGCCGAACAGTTTGTTCACCTCGTCCACCGCTTGCTTCACAACAAACGAACTCATAAACGGGCCGATATACCGCGCGCCATCGCTTGCTTGTTGCTTGGTTTCGCTGATGCGGGAATACGGCGGCGGTGAAACGCGAATGTAACAGTATCCTTTGTCGTCTTTCAACAGAATGTTGTATTTGGGCGCGTACTGTTTGATGAGCGAACATTCCAGCACAAGAGCCTCAAACTCGCTTTGTGCCACAATGTAGTCAAAGCGATCCACGCGCGCCACCATCTGCCGCACCTTTTCGGTGTGGTTGGTATCCGACCCAAAGTATTGGCTGACGCGGTTTTTCAGCGCTTTGGCTTTGCCAATGTAGATGATGGTGCCGGTTTTATCCTTCATCAAGTACACACCGGGAGAAAGCGGCAACGCCATCGCCTTGCGGCGCAGTTCGGTGATCTTGTCCATCGTTGTTCACTCCTTTCGTAAAGAAAAAACCGCCGAAAGGTTCTCTCTCGGCGGTTTTTGTCGTCTTATTGCTCGGTCGCGTAGACGCTGACGCGTTTGCGATCTTTGCCCATACGCTCAAAGCGAACGGTACCGTCCACTTTCGCATACAAGGTATCGTCGGAACCGATGCCGACATTCACACCGGGGTGAATGTGGGTGCCGCGTTGACGGTACAAAATGTTACCGGCAAGAACAAACTGACCGTCGGCACGTTTCGCGCCGAGGCGTTTGGATTCGGAATCGCGGCCGTTCTTGGTGGAACCCATACCTTTTTTATGAGCGAACAGCTGGATGTTTATTTTCAACATTGTCGTTACACCTCCGTAAGTATCGTAATAAAGTTCGGATATTGCGCGGCAAGCCCTTCCATATGAAGGGTAAACCCTTGCAATATCGCCTGCGCATCGGCTTCGCCTTTGGTGACAGTCAAGGTGAAAAGCCCGTCTTCCTCGCGGATATCGGCCGTGCAACCGCACACGTCGGTCACCGTGTTGGCCGCCATATACACCGCGGAAGAAACCGCCGCACACACAATGTCCTGCCCGGACGGGGCCGAACCGGAATGCCCTTGCACGGAAAACCCGTACAGCACGCCATCCCGCTTTAAAAACGTTGCGCAGATCATGCTTCCTCGGCGGGAGCCTCCGCTTTGGGAGCACGGGGCGCTCTGGCATGGATGCCTTCGATCAACACCTTGGTGTAGGGTTGACGATGACCCATCGCACGCTTGCTGCCCTTCTTGGGACGATAGGTGAACACGGTAATCTTTTTGCCTTTGCCGTTCTTCAGGACCTTCGCATCCACGTAGGCACCTTTGAGATACGGGGAACCGAGTTTCAGTTCCTTGTCGTTGTGGAGAGCCACAACTTTTTCCAGCTTGATCGCGCTGTCTTCGGCCGCGTCCAGTTTTTCGATGAACAAAACGTCCCCGTTTTGCACCTTGTACTGTTTGCCGCCGGTTTCAATAATGGCGTACATTCTTTGTACCTGCCTTTTCTATAGACTCGCTACGCGCGGGCGGACACCGTCACTTATGGCATTTTCCCGTGTTTTTGGGCACGACAAAACACCGCCCAGAATATGCGGCATCGCCTATTGTAACACAGGTTTTTTGCTCTGTCAAGCCCTTTGTTTCATAAAATTAGGCGAACAGTTTCACAACGGATACCACTACCGGCAACGTGATGAGCGACAGCACGGTGGACAGCGCCACCGTGTTGACGGCGGTTTCCTCGTCTTGCCCGTACCGCGCGGCGAACATCGACACCGAAGTAGCGGTGGGAGCGGCGGTGGCAATGGTGGCAGCGAGCAACATCGTGCCGCGCATCCCGAGCAGATACAGGATCCCGGCCGCCGCAAACGGCACCACGATCAGCCGCAAGGCACATAACCCGTAGTTTTGCGGACGATTGAAAATGGTTTTTAGATCCACCTTGGACAGGCTATACCCGATAAACAACATCGGAATTGGGGTGCAAAGTGAGGCAAAATGTTCCAATGGACCGCTGAGCACTTGCGGCAGGTCAAACGGCAACAACATCACCACCGCGCCGATGGCCAACGATACCGTACCGAGATTGATCACGATTTTTCGCACGTTCAGTTTGGAATCGTGTCGGTCCATGGTGACCTTGCCGTAACTCCAAAACACCATATTGTGCGTGGCCACGTACACCGCGCCGTAAAACAAGCCCGTTTCGCCCAAAATGGCCAGTTGCAACGGGAACGCCATAAACCCCGCGTTGCTCATCACGGTGGACACGCGCAACACGCGGTCACGCGAGGTGGATTGCGGAAACGCAATGTGTGCCGCCGCGATCCCGACGGCGTGGCACAGCAACCCCGCACCCAGCATCGCCAGAACGCTTATCCAAATTTCGGCGGTGGCTTCGCGGCGGAACGAATTGACCACCGCACACGGGGTGGCAACAAGCAACGCCAGATCCGCACACACGCGCGCACCCGCATCGTTCATCACGTTCTTTTTTCCCAACACGAATCCTACCGCAATTAAAATAAACAAGATAGCTACCTGTTCGGCAACAATGAGAAAGTTTTCCAATGTGCATCACCCTAAACACATTGTACCCTTTCTCGTTTAAAAATCAAGATATTTTTTTGTCGACCAATGTCGCACCCGGATAATAATGCGCTAAAATCTCCTCATACGTAAACCCCTGTGCCGCCATACCCCCCGCTCCCACTTGGCTCATCCCCACGGCGTGACCGTGGCCTTTCACCTCAAACACAAACCCCTCTTCTCCGTGGGTGACGGTGAAACACGCCGATTTCAAGTTTAACCGCTCGCGCACCTCGCTTCCCGTAAACACCGTGCCGCCGATGGTGATGGCGGTGACGGTGCCCGCCTGCGTTGTCGTAGGGTTGCCCCCGATCCACGAAGCGGCATCACCCGTTAAGGTCACTTCCTCGAACGCGGCGGCAAGATCTCCATCGCTGACCGTCACGCGTTCGCTTCCCTTTTCGGCGTCGGCGCTGCTCACCACCGACGGCAAATACGGGTAATCCTTGCCCCACACCACGCCCGCCGTTTCGGTGCGACCGCCGTTGCGCGCGTGGTACACCGCCAAAATGGCCTCGCCGTCATACGTAAGGATTTGCCCGAACACCGCGTCCACGGCAGAGGCCAC
>JAZULW010000055.1:0-12536 GCA_045603285.1 Acutalibacteraceae bacterium
CTGCAACTCAAGCCTTCTCTTGTTTTCTTCTCCTTCGGCAACAAGTTTCCCCATAGCCGCCGCCTGTGACACCGTCAAGCCTTTTTCGATAGCCTCGCTCTTGATATCATCAGGAATATCCAAACTCAAAATACCGCTGCGACGGTTGGCCTCGTCGTTTTCATCCACGCGCATATCGTTTTCCATTCCCCATTTCGACCAAGTATCTTTGTAATCGAGAATGTCCGTATCCGCCGCCTGCTTAATGTTTAAATTCTGTGCATTGCGCTCCGCTTCCGTATTTGCCTTGTAGTCCAAAGGCGATTGTTTCAATGTATCAATGGCAGACTGCCGCTGTCGCTGTGCCGCTGCCGTTTTATTGCCGGCAGAAAGCGTGGCGGCCGTCACCTCTGTTGAGGCAAGTCCCGAACGCGAAATGCCCATATTGGCACGTGTCTCCCGAATATCGCGAATATCCAATTCTTTTTGAATATCCGCATCGTTGATCATTTCAATATATGAACGGTCGGCATCTTGAATTTGTGTGGTCGTATCGCGCTCCGCGCGCGCAATGGCATCGTCGGCGTTTTTATTCACCAGTGCCGTTTGTTCATCGGCCTGCGTTTTCCGCATATTCTCATAGGTCTGTGCTCGCTTTTCTGCCTCTTCGATATACTTCGTGCTCGCCATTTATCTCACCGTTCCCATCGTTGCATAATTCAAAGTCAAACTCCCCACTTCCATTCGCCCCTCACTCGCCACGCGAAAACCGAAATCGCGCACACGCACCGCATTGGGCGTCACGCGTATTGGGGTGCAGTTCTCCAGTTCTTCACCAGTCATAACAAGAAAGCAGTCGTCCGCATACCCGCGATTTCCGTTTAAATAGGTCAAATTCAAGGTTTTTCCTTCCTCGCCCGTAATTTGCAGATAAAACGGATTGATGCGTTTGTAGCGCTCAGGATGACTAAAATCAAATTGTTTTGTTTGAAAACAACAGGGTATCGCCTTTGTTTGCACTCCCGAATCAATAGTGGGCCGCACTTCCTCGTCTTCGGCATACTCTTTCATCCAAAAAACAACGGTCGTCTCTCCGTCGAACCCTTCTCCGTTCGCCGTTAAAAATATGTTGCGTCCTTTCCTTATCAGCTGCGGCGCAGCCGCGGGCGATTCCAAAAACAGGCTCTCGCGTTTGATGTCCCATTCATACCACGCAACAGCACGTTGCGCTCTCTCATCGGAAGAGTAAGATGAATAATACGAGAATCCGTGGGAGGAAAGATCCATCGCAAAAATGTTGCCCTCAATAAGCAACAGATAATAGTCTCCGTTTTCCGCTGCACACGCCTTTTTAAAACCCGAAGTATGCGGCAGCAAGCGGCGTTCAATGCTTTTCGACAACACGCGAACGTTCTTCTCGTTATATTGGCTGTAGTTGAACAGCCCGTACACGCGCCCGTCGCTATTCAGCCACACCAACCGATTTTCGCATAAACAAATGGTGTCGGGGCAGTCGCACCCGATTTCGGGATGAATCGGTGTCATCGGAAACATTGCCTGCGTGGATTCTACGTCAATGGAATCTTGCGCTTTCAGTTCCTCAAGCGTAGGGGTACTACCCTGTATATATTTTGAACAATACAGTTCTCTTTCTTTAAAAATAACAAGCAGATCGTCTTGTTTTCCGAAAGCGGTTATTGGTTTTTGCTTATCCCCCACATACGCGTAATTGGTTGTAGGGAAATACAGCGGGTTGTTGAGCGAAGACCAAATCAAAAGGTTGGGATGTTCACTATTCCCCGATAAAAACAATCGCGAACCACCGGAAAGTCCCGAAGACCCCCCGCCATACCACGTCGAAAACGACATTCCGCAAGCAGTTTTAAAATGGTCGGGTATTTCTTTTTTTGCCCGTATTCGCACGTTATTTCCGCGCTTGGCAAGCGGAAGTTGCCAAATCCCACCACTGTCTTTGTCAACAAACCAAACCCGTCCATTGTAAACATCCACACGAAGATGAAGCCCATCTTCTGTCGCAACATTTGTCTCTCCGCTCTCAAGCCCGCCAAGAAACTCGGTATCGGCTACGTGTGTGATCGTTTTTCCGTCCTCTGTTTCATATTCCACACAAACACCAATACCGGTCGAAAGCCTCTCCGGGAGATCGAAATAGGTACCTTCCCCATCGCTTGTATATTGACATTCAAACCACGGAGTCAACAAGTTTCGCGGTTCGAACGACGTACCGTTTGCGCTTGCTTCCCTACTATTGTTGGGAACCCCTCCTTTCATAATCACCGGAATGTACGGATTCACGAAGTTCACATCTACCGAATTTTTTTCAAATCCGCAAATAAGCACCTCGTCGTTTTCGCAAAAGCAGATCACGAGAAACTGATACTGCGAAAGTTCTTCGGACTCATCCGTATTGGCCGTTACGAAAAAAAACGAATTCACGTGCTGGTTTTCTATTACGTAGTGACTGTTGAAAAAGCCGTTTTCTCCAACGACTGAAAAAGAAAGATTTCCATCCACCAAATTGTACGCCAACACCGTATCTCCCATTTTTCGGATGTGTACATACTCGCCGGGCCTGCCTACGAAATAGTGGTTCACAAATCCGGGTCGCGTCTGCAACCGGCCGTCTTTGTACCACATATTGCTCACGGCGGCGAGTTGGCTGTCTTCTATCAAATGCGGCGGCAACGAATAATTGACACCACCGTTCAATTCCGGCAAATTCACACGATACGAACGCGTGTTTCCCATCGTGGGATATTTCATTCGACAAAACTCCTCTACAGAAAAGTGGTGGGCAAACCGTCAACGATCCGCTCGCTTTTCGTCACCGCGCTCGGTCGTCGTTGGTTATACAAAGAAGCAAACAATGTTTGATTATCCGCGTCCCCGTCCGACTGTGCAAGCAGCATCGCCACACCGTACGGCATAATGTTGATTGCCGTGTAGTCGATCAGATCCAACGGCTCATGCAAGGCGTGAAGAACGGAAAACGCCGCCCCGTCCTCTCGCGGTTCCCACAGATCGGCATAAATTTGGTTCACAACCGCCAACGCGCGCTTGCTCAAATTGGCATTGTTCCCCGCGTGAATGTTGCCGTTGTTGTCGGTGTAATTCAGCAATATGTACGCTTGTTTCAGCACATCGTTTCCCGTCACGTGGCCTCTCTCCTTTTTTCTTCCTTAACCTCACGAATGTATTGGCGCAAGCGCGCCACCATATCGCTCTTGTTGGTGTTGTACGCATACGGGATCCCAAAATGATCAAAGATCTCTTTCAACTCTTTTTTGGTACCGATACTCACCCACACCGAGAGGTACTTGTCCTTATACATCAACTGGTTTTTGCCGCCCTTCACCACACGCGGCGCGGATTTTGGCTCTTCAAGCGGCGCCGTTTCTTCTTTTGCCGCGGGGACGGTCTTCTTTTCTTCCACGACCGTCCACCCGCTGGCGCGCAATTCCTCCGCCTCTTCGGCGGAATGGACGCGCTTGAAAGCGGAACGGTATTCGTTGGTCATCACCATTACGCAATTCCTCCCTGCGCCATCGCGTTTTTAAGCAATGCCGTACGCGCTTGCTCGGGCATCGTGTCGTATACTTCGCGCATCTCGGCATCCAAACCATTCAGCAAGTCCTCTTCTGTCACAATATCGGAAGGCGGTAAGGCACCGCCGTTTTCGCCGGCGGGCGGCAACTGTGCTGCCGCTTGGTTGGCCGCTTGTATTTCACGAATAAGTCCGTTGACGTTCGGCACCGTGCCTTTCGGCAACCGTTTCAAATATTGGAACACGTCGATCACCTGTCGGTCAAACAGGTTGTCCAACGTACGGATCGACTGTGCTTCGCTCCACAAAGTTGAAGCCCCAATGTCGATGCGGGCGTTAATAAGTAGGTCGCCATATCGTTCGCCATCAAACGGCATATACCACACGGACCCATCGTTCTCTTCGATCTTAAGATGACGTTTGCCGTAATGGCGCACCCAAAACTCCGCCCAAATGCGCGCAACATCTTCCAAAAACGAATAAAAGCGGTTTTGGATGGTCTGCATCGGCATTGTTGCCGCCTCTCGCACCGCAATGATGGCGGAGGTGTTTTCGGGGTTCACGTCACCAAGAGCACTGTCGTTGGCACCGCTCTGTGTCAACGTGTTGCCGATGAGGGACGCAATGTTATTGTCGAAATTCGGGGAAAAGTTGGGGGGATTCAAAAACCGTACCGCACCCTGAATGTCGTTGATGCTGCCGTTTATCTTCACAATTTGCCCGGGCTCGTTGGTAATGGGCTGATGAACAATGTCACCGTTAACCAACATAATCGGCATGCCCATCATCATCACCGCCCACACCGAAGCGGTGATCATACGGTTGATAGCGATTTGGTTTGGAATGAGATAGGTGACCTCGCTCTCGCCGTACGCGCAACTCTTGCGGCGTTCCCAACGGAAGGAAGCAAGCGGGTACAAGCGAATACCAATGTCCCACGCAGGGCGCACCGTCACACCGCCACATACCATCACTGCTTTTACGCGGTAATCCTTGCCGTCCTTGTCCCACTCTTTATACAGTTTGGTGAGAAGCGTAGCGCGTTTTGTTCCCATCTGCTCGTTTTCACCATATTCGCCCGCTTGATACTGTGTGTTGGAATCGGGTTTAATATCGTCAATGTCTTGTGAGTGATGATGCGTACGCATAATGCGTTTGATCTCATCCACGGGTTTGCGTTGCGCCAAAATGATGTACGGTTGACGTTGAAGGTCCGTAACGGAAGGATCTCCGAAATACACGTCTTCAATGTCCAACGTTTCACACACAATATCGCCCATAATGGCCGTTTCGCGACTTTCATCCGCATACAGTCCCGTGCGCACGTTGGGATCCCAGTACGTATACAAAACGCCCGTACCGGTTACGTAGGCGTCGCGCAATACCTGTTCTTTTAGATCGTCCATCTTCACGCGTTCGGAGGTAACGCGATAATAGTCGGATAATGCCGACATCACGATATTGATCTCTTCCGTGGTGGGGATCTCATCGGCAAATGCCATCTCACCTTTGCCAAGCGACACCTCCTCGCGTACACGTTGTACCTTTTCTTTCAGTTCCAACGTGTTCGGAACACCGTCGGCGGAATAGTTGACGGCGATCGGATGAGAACCGACAACCGCCATTTTATAGTCGCCGATACGTTTGATGACGTTGTGGCGCACAAGCGGGCGGTCGGCGCCGCATTTCGCGCCGTGCCACTGGTCGCCCACCATAAAGCGCTCGTTGATTTTGTTTTGCTCGTACAAGCCCCGAACGCCCAACCGATTTTTGTAATTTACCGCGTGTCCGTATTCGTCCATAATGCGCTTCGGGTCGTTGTGATTATCCATTCCTGCACTCTCCTTTTTCGGTGCCGACGGGGGGAATTGAACCCGCCATCCGTAATCTATAACTATTCGCTCTCCCGTTTGAGCTACGTCGGCATATAGGGGCGGTGTTGCCCGCCCCCGTGGGATCCATCAATACACGTAAGCGTAAATGGATTTCTTCATGCTGTTTTTGATCACAACATCGTAGTAGGTGCGATAGTCAAATTTATAGGCATCGGCCGCTTGGTTCTGATCGGGCGAGAACGTGCGGATCTTCTCGGATTTGCGCACAAGGCTTGCCGCCTTTTTCGGCATCACGAGCATACCGATATTTTGGGCATTTTCGGCGGGCACAAAACCGCCCTCTTCCTCGCCGGCAGTAGAACCGTCATAGAAAGTATAGGCCGTTTTCATGCGGGCATCGGCCACCGGCAAAATGGCAATACCATTGATGGATTTCACCTTCAACGTCACATCGCCCTTTTTGAAGTCGTTAATAACCAATTGGCGGTTCAATTCGGGCGTGTTTTGAATCGCGGCCCACGCGGTCGGATTCACAAAGCACACAATCGGCTCGTCAAAACCAACTTCATTCTGTACTTTCAAGCACGCATCATTGAACATCTTGATGACTTCGGTGGCAATGTCACCGGTAACAGTCTGACCCTCCGTGGCCGCCAAGCCGCCGAGTTTGGACAACACGTAAGCGTCTACTTCGGGCACGACCTTGGTGCGTACGAATTCGCCCATCACTTGACCGGCAAGATTGGAAATGCCGGTCTCGTCCTCGTCCTCACGGTCGAGTTGGAACGAACGGGCGCGGTCCATTGCCAAAGTGTACGGTTTGTTGGAAACCGCAATGGAACCCTTAATAAAGCCGGTGTCACGGTCGTAGTCGCCGAGACCGGACAGGTCCATTTCGGGAATCAATACGGTTTTGGCGCCCACAAATTTGGCGCGCAGTACGTTATCGGCAAAGAAACCCGTTACGGGGCCTTGCACGAACAGTTTGTCGAGTTCGCCCGTAAATTTTTGGGCAAATTCCAAGTTGTTAATAGGCATATGCTATTCTCCTTTTCCTTTCGTTGTTACCCCCAAATGCCTTTCATTAAAGCATTGATAACGGGGTCTTTTCCTTCGTTTCCACCCGTGGAAGATTGTGCTCCCACGCTTGCTTTGGTGGCCACCGCCTGTTGATTTTTGGCAGAGTCCGCCTTTTTCTGTTCACGGTGTTGATAACGCAAATACGAATCAAGCAACGAAATCCCCTTCTCTTCCGCCTCGCGAATAACGGAAGCGGGCAATTTGCTGTAAGCCGTAATATCGGGAAACTCTTCTCGCACATCGGCGAGTTCATCGGCAAGTCGGCGCGTCAGCGCCTCTTCGCTTTCGCTTTCCGCTTCCTGTTCGGATTTCAACAAATTTTCGTATGCCGTCTGGTGTTTGCCTTTCTCCACCGCCAACAATTCTCTTGCGATCTCCTCGTTGCCGCCACAGCGATCGATAAGAGCCGCAAGCGCGCTCTCCTCGTGATGATCGCGAATGGCTTGCACAAATTCTGCAAGAGTTTTCCCTTCGGCCGCCGCCACGTATTTCAGCGATTCCAACATCGGACTCAAGCTGTCGTACTTCATGCCTTTTTGCACATAAGTAGCCGCATCGTTATGCGACAACGAATGCATCTGCTTGTTGTACTTCACCGTGATAACAGGCGCATCGCCTTCGGGGTTAGCGGCAACCTCTTCCGTCGTTTCTGCAATTTCGGCCGGTGTGGTATCCTCTGCCGTCGCCGCATTCGTTTCCGTTTCGGTCGCCGCCGTTTCGGTCTCTTCGGTGTTCACCTCTGGTTGGGTGTCAACCGTTTCAACCATCGTGTTCTCTTCCATTTTGTTTATCTCCTTTCGCTCTGGTGGGCGAAGATCAAACTATGATTTCTTCTTGTTCCGTGCCGTCATAGACAAGGAAATTGTTGTATTCTCGCAGTTGTCTTTGCACTTGCCGCTTCTCTTCTTCGGTAGGCTCTCTCGCCTTTTTTCCCACCGCTTTTTCACCGCTGTCGAAAAAAGAAACGGCACGCGGTAACATCGCTAATATGTAGCCGACAACCACGCCGACCAATACCTCTACCACCCGTCCCATCCTCCTTTAAAATCTTCGGCACTCAAACTGCCGCGATACAACACCGCACCATCCGCTTGCCGTTGCCACCGCTTGGCCACGCTCGGCTCAACCGGTTCAAAATATCGAATATCTTCCATCGCATACCGCAAGGCATCCATCAAGTGGTTGTTCTTGTCCACCGGCTTGTCCTTGCCGCTGCCGTCGTTGTTCTTCGCCCAAATGTAAGAGGACAACTCTGCCACCGTGTTTTGGCACGACGGGTGAACGAAGATCTTATATTGTTGAATGGTGTCAATACCCTTTCGAATCGAATCGGCACCCTTGCTCGCAGGTGTAATACGGCTTATCCCATGCGAGCGAAGCTCGTCATTGGATTTCGGCTCGGCGCAGTCCGCACGGATGCGCTCTTTGCCGTATCCCTTAGTGAGGATCATCCCCGCAATTTGGTTGTTGAGCATTCGTGTCTCGTAATGTTCGTCGTAGATGTACATCACCTTTTCCACGGGGTTGACCGCTGCGGCAATAAAGGCCGTCGGGTCGTTGGTATAGCCGTAATCCAACCCAAACACGTGGCGGAACTGCCACGGCTCAGGTAAGCGGTGCACGTCAAAGTTCTTCACTTCCCAATTGTCGTACACAAGGCCCTCGGCAACGCCCCACTCACCGAGACCCGCCACGGCATAAAGCCGCGGGTTCTCTTCCTTCATCCGCTCGTATCGTTCAAAGTCGGCTTCGTCCAAAAACTCGTTGCACAAATAATTGGTGGTAAACGCGTCGATGCCCGGATTCTCTGTGTCGAAAAACCGCTTTTTCAACCAATGTTTCTCGCTCCAGGGGTTGAACGTGATGGTGGTCTGCTTAAAAAGCGGCGCAGGAATAAAGCCGCGCGGTACCGAAAGATCCAATTTGTCAAAATCTTCTTCGCTCGGTAACTCAAATGCCTCTTCAATCCACACCCAACACAAATATCCCGTGTCCACGGTAATCGAAGCAAGTTTGTAAACATCGTCGAATCCGCGAAAAATGATCTTTTGCCCCGTCGGTTTATAGGTCATTTCCATTGGATTGGTAATGCACTTCCAATAATCGTCCGCTTCAAATTGATGAATCGCCCACCTCAGGTCCGCGTAGGTCGAGTTGCGGTGCGTGTCCATCACCTGACGAATAACCAACAGATTGGCGCCGGGATATTTCATCAAGCGGTAGATCATATTGAGAGCGGTGGTCTTGGATTTCTTCGAGCCTTTACCGCCCTTAAGAACACGGTACCGAGCGCGAGATTTCCAAAAAACTCCGTACCCTTTTCCCACGATCTTAGGCAAATTCAGTTCAATTTCTTCCGCCATTGGCCCACTCCGTATCTTTAAACAACGCAAGCAGCGTCTCGTTCGCACGCGACCCGTTCTGCATCACGTAGGGGTTCATAATAAACGCCCGTTTGTTTTCCACCGTGCATTTTGCAAGGATACCGCGGTGGCACAGTTCGGTCACAGCACGGTCAACCGTCCGTTCAGACATCGACGGTGCGCATTTTTTCAAAATATCGATGCGTTTCAAAAATTGCCCATTTCGAACACGTAGGATTCCGCTGTTTATCCCCACGTAGGGCATCAACGCATAAAGCAACCAAATACCATTGGGGGAAAGTCTCTCACAAAGCCGCGCCGACTGATCGGGAAATTGTTTGACAAAATGGCGGTTTCCGTTCAAAGGTACCGTGTTTTCTTCCATCTTCCGCTTGGCTTCCGCTTGTTCTTTGCGGATAACGCGCACCTTGTCACCGGCATTGATCACCATATCCACAACGTCACCGGTCGCCTCTTCCACCAACCGCATAGCCGAGGAATGATTGGTATAGTCCATAAAAACCTCCTCAAGAACTACGCCACTGGTGTCGTGAAATCGGCCAAAACCACGCCACTGGTGTCGTAAATAAAAAATGCTAACGCGCCCTACTGCTGCAAGGGATGAGAGGCAATTTTTTCAACTTCGTTCCTTCTCTTTCTCTCTTCTGCCAAAAATGTACGCTTTTAACGGTAACCATTCGCGAAACATTCGCGCCGCGAACGTGAATAAGAGCGCCCATTTTGTCAGAAAAAATATTGTGAGGGGTATCTCTATACACTCCCCCCGGGGGTGTTGGGGGGATGGGGAGTGCCCATCGTTCCCCCGATGTACGTAACCTTGTTCCCTTGTCTGTGCAACGCACCAACCCCAACGCACGGCCGTATCCGCACCGCGCCACCCACCACAACCGAGCCACGCTCTCACACCGATACTGCCTCGCAACCACCGAGCACAATGCATCGTTGTCTGCATATCCCCCTATCCAACCCCTGTATAATCCGTGAATAAACATCCATTTTTCACCGCATAATTGTATAAACGCCCGAGCATTGTTCATATTACACAACCGCGCACACATCCCCTTGTGCACAACACCCAAAACGAACTATACAAAATTAGTGTTATGTATAGTTTGAATGTTTTTCACCTCAGATAGGGCGCTTTCATCATCCGTTAATCAGTCGAGGATATCGTCCTCGCCCGTAAACCGTACGCCTTTCATCGTCACCTCGGCTTTGGTCGTTTCCACCATACCGTGGTTGACCTTTCCAAGGAACATATACCCCGTCGTGTTGCCTTTATCGGCCAAACAATCCTCCAAATCGGCCCTACTCTCCTGCTTCGCGCGTTTTAACGCTTGCGCCACCGCCTGTGCCCTCTCATCCTCACTCGAAGCATATTTGACAATAATTTCGTCCATCTCGCTGTTCGTCAAGCCAAGGTTCAACGCAATTCGCGCAATACCAAGCGGTTTTCCTCGCTCGTTCGCGTGCGCTCTGGCCGCATCAATGGCGGCTTTCACCTCATCGACGTCAACCAACCGAATGTCCTCTGCTTTTTTCATTACGTGCCCTCGCTTTCATTCGTTTCATCTTGTAAAATATTATACTAATCGTATTTTGTCAAGTGTTATTCAAGTGTTATCTTTTACAAACTGTAAATTACCAAAGTAAAAGAAACCCGCCTCGAAAAGGGACGGTTTGAAAAATTTATTTGGAAAATTTCGAAAAAGTGTTGACAACTCGTACAAGTGGTGCTATACTATAGGTGTCGCAAGGGAAACCAAGCGACAAATAATGGCATAAGAGGGGCGCGGCGGTTAGCAAATGCCAAGTGAAAGCAAGGTGTTGCAAATGCCCATTACAATTACCTTTCATTTGTTCGGTTGGACAGTTACGGTAAGAGTAAAAAAGCAGAACCGCCACTCTGCACAGTGACGGTTCTTTCGTAAGAATACATAACACGCAGGGCTAACCGCCAAGAAAGGAGGTAGCGCCCCTCGCACCATTATATTATCACAGAAAGAGGGTGTTGTCAATATCATATAAAAATGACGAGCGACGTCGAGAATATCAGCGCGCATATTACCAAGCGCACAAAGACAGTAAAAAGCGCACCAAAACGTCTACGGAAGCGAAGCGACAATACAACCAAAAAATGTACTCACGCATTGTTGCTGACGTTCCCAAAGACCTCGCCGAGCAATTCCGCACGGTTACCGCCGAACGCGGCGACAGTCAAGCCGCTATCATCAAAAAAGCAATCGAAGAATACCTCAAGAATAACGAATGACAAAACCCGCTCGGCTCACACCGGGCGGGTTTGTTTTTATCTCAACTTCTCCCCCACACGTTCCAGCAGTTCCGTCAACCTCGTATGCTCGTGTTCGTAAATCGATTTGAAATCCACGTCAAGGTTTTGTCGAGCCACTTTGGCCACGGCATCACGGTGGATCCGCTTGCAATGTCCGGGAGTGTACCCTTGCGAATTGAAGAGTTGACGCCATGTCTGTGCACGTATGTATCTCAAACGAAGGATTTTGCTCTCTTTCCGATTAAGGATCGCTCGCTCGATCAACTCTCCGTTTCTGATCCGGCAGTCGAAAGTAAAGAAATACAACGCAAATTTCACCTCACGAAATTGGTCCGCTTTGTCCTCAAAGCCAAGTTCTCGCAATTCGTACTCATCCCTGAACACCTCGCGCACTTTTTCAAACGACTTCGGAAGCAAGCGCATCAATTCTTTTAGGTAATACGCGCGTTCATCATGTCCCTTCAGCATTTTTTGACACCCCTTTTTTGGCCGCTTTTCTTCCCCTTTTAGGCGTTCCGTTTTTGGCTCTGAAATCCGCCAACCATTCATCAAAATCGCCATTCTCCCTTGAATCCAGAGCATCCGCCAACACGTCCATCGCTTCGCCAAGGTCTTGAAACGTTCCCAACGTGTAAGTCTTGCGATTTGAAGAAATGGTTACAAAATAACGTTCGCCAAGAGGGCGTATTCCTCTCGGCAAACCGTATCTGTTTTCGTTTGGTAGCTTTTTCTTGACACGCTCCAACATTCTGATCGCACGCTCGAGTTTTCTCCTCTGCATCTCACGTGGATCCACACGATACAAGCCCTTCGGACAAACCAAGCAGCATTGACCGTTCCATGCAAATTCACAGTGTTTCAGCTTGCACTTCTCCATCACATTCAACCTCTTTTCGTTCACCGTAACTGCAAAAATCGTCTTTCGTCCATAAATATCCCTTTGTCAGTTTGCATCGATAGGTGCCGATTGCCGGCCCGTTTTCAACACGTCGACCGTGCTGACATTCTCCGCAGCGCACGATCTCGCAGTCTCGTTTCAAAGCCTTGATCGCCGTTTCCAACGCTTCAAAATCATACAGCCCTACGTATTGCCGGGTATGCTCCGTGAGAATTTTATAAGCCTGTTCATTCGTCATCGGCATCGTTATCGCCCTCCAAAAAGTTCACAAATTTTCCGTAGCAGTCTTCGCACAAATCAATTTTTTGTCCACCGCTTGCTCTATACTCGCCAACACCCCATAGTTGGATTTTTGCAGAAGAATTTTTGATATCATAATATCTTGATATCTCTTTGCCTCACCTATCACATAAAACCTCTGTTTTTTGCGACGTTAGTCCTCCCCCTCCTCATAATTCTCACCGTCCATGCAATAGCAACAAGGCATATCGTCTTTACCGCT
>JAZULW010000056.1:0-7212 GCA_045603285.1 Acutalibacteraceae bacterium
CTCTTCTTACCGCCCGACAACGTCGGTTTCCGAGAGCAGGGTTTAGTTCAAGCGTATCAAAGTCATAGGATCAACGTACTTTCCGTTTGCCAATATCTCCAAATGAATGTGTGCGGCATCCACGATTTCAAGCGGAATATCGGATACAGAGCCAATGATATCCCCCGCCTTTACGGTTTGCCCCTCGCAAATTCCCGATGCACTGACACCGCAATACCGCGAAATGAGTTTATCGCCGTGGTCAATCACCACAACCTCTCCCCACAAGGGATCGGTTTCAATTGTGGACACCGTGCCGTCAGCAACTGCTTTTACTGTTGCGCCATTTTCCACCTCAAAATCCACACCATTATGCGTGCGCCATTCGCCAAGCGTTTCGGAATAGATAAGCTTATCACTATATTCCCGCAAAATAACGTTGGATGCCGGCAATACAAACAAAGAACTTTTTTCTGTTGTCGTGGTTGTTGCCGCTGTGGTAGTGGTGGTTCGATCATCCGGAACACCGGTCACAATGCCACCCACCGCTTTGTCGGTAGTGGTGGAGTTTGTGGTAACGGTGGTGGTCGTGATCATCGGCATATCCTCTTTGGGTATATCATCGGTATCCACAAATAAGATCAGTGCCACACCCACAATAGCCAATATACACAAGGCGAGTGCAATATAGAATCCTTTTGAAGTGCGTTTTTCTTCCGTTTCATCGTGTTCAAATCTCTGTTGTCGATCCACGGTTTCATTCCCCCTTTGTTCGTCTATAGTGTTGGCGAAAAGGATATCATTATGCAGTGGAATTTAAAATAACTATACAAATCGGACGAAAAATTAGGAAAATTCGACATACACTGTTTTTCCCTGTTAATAAGTGGTATACTAACCTTACGTTTTGAAAAAAAGAGGGAATCGTATGCGTAAAACCAAAATTGTTTGCACGTTAGGACCTGCTACTGAAGACCCCACACTGATCCGTTCGATGATTCTAAGCGGTATGGACGTGGCGCGACTTAATTTTTCTCACAATACACATGAGGATCACTTGCGCCGCATTGAAGTCATTAAGGAATTGCGTAAAGAACTGCAACGTCCCGTTGCCATTTTGTTGGATACCAAAGGACCCGAAATTCGGTTGCGCAATTTCAAAAACGGTAAGGTAACCGTGGTAGAAGGGCAAACCTTCACCCTTACCACCGACAATATTGACGGCGACCATACCACCGCGGCTATTACCTATCCCAAATTGCCAAGTGAGGTCTCAATAGGTGACCGTATTTTGATTGACGACGGTAAGATCCATTTGGAAGTAACCAATACCACCGACACGCAAATTGGTTGCCGCGTTTTACATGGCGGTGTGCTCAGCAACCACAAATCCATCAATATCCCCAACATCCGTCTTTCTCTGCCCTATCTCAGTGAACAAGACAAACTGGATCTTCTTTTCGGTATTGAACAAGATGTGGATTTTATTGCCGCCTCTTTCACCCGTTGTAAGGAAGATGTGATCGCGTTGCGCAAATTCTTGGATTACAACGGTGGTCACAGTATCCGCATTATTGCCAAAATCGAAAATATGGAAGGCGTCGAAAACTTTGATGATATTCTGCGCCATTCCGACGGCATTATGGTCGCACGCGGCGATATGGGAGTCGAGATCGAATATGAAAAATTGCCCGGTTTGCAAAAACGGTTTATCCGCCGTTGCTATCAGTCGGGTAAAATGGTCATCACTGCCACGCAAATGTTGGAATCGATGGTAACCAACCCCACCCCTACCCGCGCCGAAATTACCGATGTGGCCAATGCGGTGTTTGACGGAACCTCCGCCATTATGCTTTCCGGCGAAACGGCCGCAGGGCAATTCCCGCTTGAATCGGTGCGTGTTATGGCGAAAATTGCCGAACAAGCCGAGGAAGATGCGCGCTTGCTCAACACCAACCGCAGTATCCCTTACGATATGGATGCCAGTGATACCACCAACGCCGTTTGCGATGCTGCTTGCACCACCGCACGCGATATTAAAGCCAACGCTATCATTGCTCTCACCAAATACGGAGAAACGGCAAGGCGAATGTCCAAATTCCGCCCCGATGTGGCCATTGTTGCCGCAACACCCGTTGAAAAAACGTTCCACCAGCTGGCACTTTCGTGGGGCGTTTATCCCGTTTTGGCTCGTTATCAACAAACATCCGACGAACTGTTTGTCCACGCCATCGACTGCGCCAAACAAATTGACGTGGTACAAAACGGTGACCGCGTGGTCATTGTGGCGGGTGTACCGCTTGACACGAGCGGCAGCACCAATCTGTTAAAAGTGGAAATCGTGGGAAAAATTCAATAACCGGTATTCTTCTTGCTTCGTATATTATTTTTACCAAAGGTTATCAAAGAAAAAACCAGCAAAAACGCACCGGTCACTAGAATACAAAAAAACGACAGGCAGTTGCCATGCAACCGCCTGTCGTTTTTTATGGTCCTTTTGTTTCCATACGATCGAAATTATGTACCCAATCGGCCTTCAGCAAATAAATCAAAAACACAACACACGAGCACGACCACGTGAGCGGGTAGGCCCACGAAATGGTCTCCAGGCGCGGTGCAAACGATACGGCAATGGTGATATACGCAACGCGCACCACACACCAAAAGGAAAGCATCGTAGTCATCGGAATGATGGGTTTTCCCGCACCGCGTATGATTGCCGCCGAGCAATGCGAAAAGGCAAGTAAGCCGAAAAACAAACTGATGACACGCGCATGCCGTGTGCCGAAATCAATCACGGCCGGTGCCTCGTTGAACAGCGAGATAAGTTGCGGCGCAAACAGGTGGAACAACACACCCACCAGTTCGGCAATCACAACCGAACAAGCAATGCCGAAGACAGCGCCCCGTTTGGCGCGTGCGTATTGTTTGGCACCAAGGTTTTGGCCAACAAATGTGGCGAGACCTTGCGAGAAACAGGTGACCGGCAAAAAGGCAAACCCTTCCAATTTCGAATACGAGCCGCATCCCGCCATTGCCGCGGTATCAAACGCATTGATGTTGGATTGCACCACTACATTGGCAAGCGCAATCACCGAGTTTTGAACACCTGACGGAATACCAAATTTAACGATGTTTTTTAAACTTTCCCAATGAATCCCCACTTTTCGCGGAATCAGTTTTCCGGGGCCCTTCAAATGAACCAAACGCCAAAAGCACAAAAACGCGCTTAACCCCTGCGATACCGTGGTGGCCAAAGCCGCCGCACCAACACCGAAACGGAAAATGCCAACCAACACCAAATCTAAAATCACATTCAACACGGAAGAACAGATCAGATAATACAACGGATGGCGGCTATCCCCCATCGCGTGTAAAATGCCAACAAAGATGTTGTACATAACGGCAAAGGTTGCCCCGGAGAAATAAAAGCGAAAATAGGAGACGGAATTGGGCAAAACCTCTGCAGGTGTTCCCATCCAGCACAACACCGTAGGGGTAAACGCAATGCCGGCTATCGTCAAAAACACACCCGTAATCAAGCCAAATGCTACGTCGGTATGAATGATCCTGCTCATCTTTTCGTAATCCTTGGCACCAAAGCAACGAGCAATGATCACCCCTGCCCCCATTGCTAATCCATTAAAAAAGCCAATGAACATAAAAATGAGGTTACCCGACGACGCAACCGCTGCCAGCGCTTCTTCACCGAGGAAACGGCCAACAATCAGCGAGTCGGCCGTGTTATACAATTGTTGAAACACGTTGCCGAAGAAAATCGGCATAGCAAATAAAAGCAACTGTTTCCAAATCGAACCTTGTGTTAGGTCGTTATCGTTGTTTTTCACTTTCCTCACCCCAACCAAGTTTCAAATTCGGCTTGGTCGATAATACGTACGCCTAAGGCTTGTGCCTTGGTCAATTTACTGCCCGCATCTTCGCCTGCCAATACGACCGATGTTTTTTTGGAAACACTGCTTGAGGTCTTACCGCCGTACTGTTCAATCAATGCCGAAGCTTCATCACGCGTCATAGAGGGCAACGTACCGGTGAGCACAAAGGTCATTCCCTCAAATCGCTTATCCGCTTGTTGAAACTCACACGTCATATTCACACCGCACGCCTGCAAGCGTTGTATCAATTCTTGCGAAGAGTGGAGCGCAAAAAATTGAACAAGAGCGCGTGCCATTACCTCACCGAATCCATCAATGGCAAGAATATCGTTTTCGGAAGCATTCAGTATCGCCTCCATTGTACCAAAGCGTTGCGCCACCAATTTCGCGGCCTTTTGCCCGATATGACGAATCCCCAGCGCGAAGAGCAATCGCGACAAATCGTTCTCTTTTGACCGTTCGATTGCCGCAATCAAATTGTCGGCCGATTTTTCTCCCAAACGGTCAAGGGCGGCAAGTTGTTGACGATCAAGTGTATACAAATCGGCAATGGAGGACACCAACCCCTCCTCCGCGAATTGCTCGATCACGGCAGGGCCAAGGCCTTCAATATCCATGGCATCACGCGAGGCAAAGTGAATAATACGCTGCAATTGTTGGGCGGGGCAAGACGGATTGACACACCGAAGAGCAGCCTCCCCTTCTTCCCGAAACACTCGCTCTCCGCAAGACGGACACGCATGTGGCAATTCGTAAACACGGTCGTCGGTATGCTTCACAACGCGCACCAATTCAGGAATAATATCCCCCGCTTTGCGCAGCACGACCGTATCCCCGATCGAGAGGCCTTTTTCTCGGATAAAATCCTCATTGTGTAAGGTGGCACGACTGACGGTGGTGCCGGCCAGGGTAACGGGCTCAAAAATGCCCGTGGGAGTAAGAACGCCCGTGCGCCCCACCGTTATCTCCACATCGCGCAAGACGGTTTCCTTTTCTTCGGGAGGGTACTTGTACGCAACCGCCCAACGGGGCACTTTGGTTGTTTCTCCCAAACGCTTGCGCTGTGAAAAATCGTTCACTTTCACAACGGCACCATCAATATCAAACGGCAACCCCGTGCGTTCACGGCCGATTCGTTCGATTTCGGAAATAACCTCGTCGATGGACGATGTTTTTTTATAAAACGGAATAACGGAAAATCCCAGGTTTCGCATCAATTCCAGGGAATCGCTGTGCGCGGAAATCTCTTTCCCCTCGATGAGTTGCAGATTAAACACAAAGATATCCAACCCACGTTGTTTGGTCACCGACGGATCTTTTTGGCGCAGAGAACCTGCCGCGGCATTGCGCGGATTTTTAAAGGGCTTTTCTCCGTTTTCTTCTTGTTCCGCAACCAAGCGGGCAAACTGGCCGCGCGGCATATACACCTCACCGCGCACAATGATGCGCGGAAGTGCCTCAGTCAACTGTGCGGGAATGGATGAGACGGTACGCAAGTTCGCCGAAACATCTTCACCCGTTTCTCCATCACCGCGAGTGGCACCACGCACAAACACACCATCACGGTATTCCAGCGCAATGGAAAGCCCGTCGATTTTAGGTTCTACGATATACACAGGATCCGCAACGGTCTCGCGCACACGCGCGTCAAAATCGCGTAATTCCTGCAGTGAAAACACATCTTGCAAACTGCCAAGTTTCACCTCATGTTGAACGGGCGTAAACAGTTTGGAGAGTTCGCCGTGCACGCGCTGTGTATAGGAATCGGCGGTAATCAGTTGAGGAAACGATTCTTCTAAGCGACGCAATTCCCGTGTAAGCGCGTCAAATTCGTCGTCCTCAATTTCAGGGGCGTCTTCATCGTAATAACGCCGACTGTGAT
Organism: Acutalibacteraceae bacterium; assembly: GCA_045603285.1. Classification (GTDB taxonomy): domain Bacteria; phylum Bacillota; class Clostridia; order Oscillospirales; family Acutalibacteraceae; genus RGIG3009. Next base: position 5,755 of record JAZULW010000056.1, read on the forward strand.
AGTCAATTACGGAGCGTAATTCTTCAATGCGCAAGCGCGCGGCTTCAAACTCCATTTGTGACACATCCCCTACACTTTAATAATGCTATTATACCATAAAACAAACTCTGTTTTCAATCATCCGCACCGAAAATTTTGCACAAGCTTTCCGCTTCGCCAAGATTCAAGTCGGCATACGCTTCGGGCACTTCTCCCACCAACACCGTTTCACATACCAAGAATTCTGTTTCCACCTGCACGGAACGTCTTTCCAGAGGCAAAAGAATACTCATCATCACCGTCATTTTTAAATAAATACGATGGCACGTTTGGTTAATTCCCGCATCCGTAAAGGTACTGTATAAGGACGTGATGGCCGAACCGTTACTATGAATGTTAAATTTTAGAAACGGACCCCGTCCTGTAAAAAAACTGCCGCCTAATAAGCTGCCAAACGGAATGCGAATGATTTGGTTTTCATAGGAACCCAGGTGTTTAATAACCGCATCGGTCGCCTTTGCTTTCAACAAATTGATGGCGGGAACATTGGCTTCTGCTGACAGGACTTCCCCCCCATCCCCACGTGTAACCGTAATCAAATCGCCGTAATTGCTTTCTGCTTCTGCCAACACCTGTTCCACTCCGCGGTGAACCGAAAGCATGGCCGACCGCCGTGCGGTTTGAGTTCCGTAATTTTGTATCATCGGGCGTAATTCCGCATCTGCTTTTACAAACACAAACAAAAAAACGGCTATCCCTGTTACCAGACCGCAAATCCATCGAAAACGAAGAGATCTGCGTTTGCAAAGTGTCTTTCTCACCACTCTCACCTCATCAAAAAACGACTCCATAGATATCCTATGGAGTCGTTTCCGATGTGTGATTATAATTTATCGGTGCGGGAAAGAAGTGCCAAAAATGCTTTATGTGCCATATACACGTCGGTTTTGGAAACAATTTCGAACGGCGCGTGCATGGAAAGCACCGGCACACCAAGGTCTACCGTGTTCACATCCAAATTCGCAATGTATTTGGCAACCGTTCCGCCGCCGCCGATATCCACGCGGCCAAGTTCGCCAATTTGCCACAACACACCATTATCATCCATATTGCGGCGGAAAAACGCCATCAGTTCAGCAGAAGCGTCCGACGTACCGGACTTGCCTCTTGCGCCCGTGTACTTAGTCAGAACCACGCCGCGGTTGAGGAACGCGCAGTTGCGTTGCTCCACTACTTCGGGATACAACGGGTCAAACGCAACGTTTACATCGGCAGACAGGCACAGCGAGTTTTGCAACACATGGCGACCTTCCGCACCGAATGCCGACGCCAAATCGGCAATAAAATACGCAAGCGCCGCCGACTGCATACCCGTATTGCCGTCAGAACCGATCTCCTCTTTATCTGCCAACACCGTCAAAGCTGTGTAGGACGGTTTTTCGAGAGCAAAAATGGCGGTAAGCGCAGGATAGGCACATA
>JAZULW010000057.1:0-15442 GCA_045603285.1 Acutalibacteraceae bacterium
CCTACCGAGAGTGACATCCGTTTGGCGCAAGTTGCCGCCGGTTTTTTGGGAAAACAGATGGAAGAATAAACAACCGCCCTGTGCAACGCACAGGGCGGTTTCTCTGTATTTATTGGTCGCTGTCGGGAAGTTCCTTCCTCACGCGGTCGATGAGGGCGCGACGGGCTTCACGGTCCAACGTGGGGGCGGCGCCGTAGTGGGCAAGATATTCCACGTTGCCGTTGGTGCCGTGAATGGGAGAAACGGTTAAATCGGTGAGGAACAAGCCGTTTTCGGCGGCACAGTCGAACAACGATTCGAGTAGCGGCGGCAGGACGTTTTGATCTTTGAGCACGCCGTTTTTGCCCAGTTGCCGCCGTTCGGCCTCGAACTGCGGTTTGACAAGCGTGATGCACACCCCGTCGGGCTTTAGCACGCGCCGAATGGCCGGATATATTTTTTTAAGCGAAATAAACGACACGTCTGCCGTGACCATATCGCATAGGGTGCCGCCGAGTTGCTCGACGGTGAGATTGCGGGCGTTGGTGCGTTCGAGCACCGATACCCGTTCGTCGTTACGGAGTTGCCACGCCAAAATGCCGTAGGCCACGTCAACGGCAAACACGTGCGCCGCGCCGTTTTGCAATAAGCAATCGGTAAACCCGCCGTTGGAAGCCCCGATATCGCACACCGTGAGAGCGGTCGGGTCTACCCCGAACACCTGCAACGCTTTGGCAAGCTTGTACCCCGAACGACTGGCATACTGCTTGGTTTTTTCGCGTTTGATGAGAACGGTATCGTCCGCCACAGTCATGCCCGGCTTGTCCGCCGGCACGTGCCCGATCCAGATGCGCCCCGCCATGATGAGACCGTTGGCCTCTTCGGGCGACAAGCCAAATTGTTGTTGCGTTAAGATATCCAAGCGAATATTGGCCATCATTCTCACCTCGTAGATTTTATTGTATGCGGAAAAATCGCAACTGTCAATAAAAAAGGATTTACTTTTTAGCGAAAATGCGTTACAATATCGATATATTGACTTTTTTACCGAAAGGGGGAGAGCGAATGGAACAATGGGAACTGCTGGACCGCAACGGGCAGTCACTCGGCCGCACCATTGAGCGCGGCAAACGTTTGCGCGCGGGCGAATACCATTTGGTGGTGCACGTGTGGATCGTCAACTCGGTCGGCCGCGTGCTGATTCAACGTCGCTCGCCCCGTTTGCGCTTGATGCCGAACATATGGGCCGCCACGGGTGGTTCCGCCATTGCGGGGGAGGACAGTTTGACCGCGATACGCCGTGAACTGAACGAGGAACTGGGGCTTACGGCCGAACCCGAAGAGTTTGAATTGATGGGTCGCATTACGCGCCGCAATTCACTTTGCGACGTATGGTTTTTGCGCAAAGATGCCGCGGTGCCCGATATGCGGTTGCAAAAAGAGGAAGTGGCGGATGCCCGTTGGGTGACGCTTGACCAGTTGAAAACGATGTTTGAAGACGGTTCGTTCCACCGCTACAGTCCGTCGTATATGCAATTCGTGTTTACCGAATTGGAAAAGAGGTTGAACCGAGAATGTTGACGAATTGGCTCATTCGCCGTTTTATTCGGAATAACGAAAACACTGCCGACCCTGATGTGCGATGCGCCTATGGCCGCCTCGCCGGTGTGGTCGGCGTTGTTGCCAATGTGCTGCTGTTTGTCGGGAAAATCTCCGTTGGGTTGCTTGGCAGCAGTTTGGCTATCGTGGCAGATGCCTTTAACAACTTGTCCGATGCGGGCTCATCGGTGGTCACACTGGTGGGCTTTAAATTGGCATCGGCGCCGCCCGATGAGGAGCATCCGTTTGGTCACGGGCGGTTGGAATACCTGTCTGCTCTTACGGTGGCGGCACTCATTATGGTGGCGGGGTTCGAACTGCTCACTTCGGCGGTGGATAAGATCCTGAACCCCGTGCAAAGTGCCCACTCGTGGGTGACGGTGGTGTTGTTGTTTGCCGCTATTGACATCAAAGTGTGGTTGGCGGCCTTTAACCGCGGTATCGGGAAACGCATTTCGTCGCAAGCACTTCTCGCTTCGGCGACGGATAGCCGTAACGACGTGATCTGCACGGGCGTGGTATTGCTTTCCTACCTGGCGGACCTGTTTTTTAACGTGCAGATCGACGGATACGTGGGTGCCGCGGTGGCATTGTTCGTGTTGTGGTCGGGATTTTCCATTATGCGCGATACCGTGTCGCCCCTGCTCGGCGAAGCACCCGACCCTGCGCTTGTTGCCCGTATTCGTGAGATCGTGCTATCGCGCGACGGTGTTGTGGGGATTCACGACCTGATCGTACATAACTACGGCCCCGGCCGTTGTCTTGTTTCGTTGCACGCGGAAGTGCCGGCGCACAAAGATATTTTGCACAGCCACGAATTGGTGGACGACATTGAACAGCAACTTGTTCGCGAACTGCACATTGTTGCGTGTATTCATATGGACCCCGTTGACACGCTTGACGAACGCGTGGGCACACTTAAGGTGCTGTCTGAAACGGTACTGACCGACATTGACAAGCGGTTGACCTTGCACGATTTTCGCGTGGTGTTTGGTGAAAATCGCATCAACGTGATCTTTGACGTGGTGGTGCCGTTTGGGTATGAAAACCGCGTTGCTTTGCAGGACGAAGTACAGCGCCGTTTGCAATTGACCGACCCGCGTTTGCACGCGGTGATCACCACGGAGCACAGTTATGTGTAATTACATTGTATACAACGGATTTTGGAACGCCGTTCCGTCGGATCCTGTGCGCCGCTTGGCGGCCGCGGCGGCCAAGCGTGGGTACGAATGGATTCCCGTCCCCAACACCGCGTGCGTGGTGCAGACCGCACCGACGGTGATGGTATCGGTAAATGGTCGCCCTGTGACAGACGGTGACAAGGTGTTGTTTTGGGACAAAGATACGCGCCTTGCGTTTGCGCTCGAGGGGTGTGGGGCACGGTTGTATAACCGCGCCGCGGCAGTGGCGGTGTGTGACGACAAAAGCGAAACGCACCGTGTATTGGCACTCGGCGGTGTACCGATGCCGAAGACCTTGCTCGCCCCGATGACCTATACCGCGATAACCGAAGCGGTGGAACCGTTTTTGGCCGCCGCCGTGAGAGAACTCGGATTCCCGATGGTGATGAAAGAGTGTTACGGCTCGTTTGGACGGCAAGTTTACCTGGCACAGGATGAAACCCAATTGCACCGCTTGGTTTATGCAATGGGTCCGCGCGCGTTTTTGTTGCAGGAATTTGTGGCCGCTTCGTCGGGTGACGATGTGCGATTGTATGTGGTGGGAGACACGGTTTCCGCCGCCATTCGCCGGCACAGTGAGGCGGATTTTCGAGCCAACGTGGAACTGGGTGGCACGGCAACACCGTACGCCCCCACACCGGAAGAAATGAAACTGGCGCAGCGGTGCCGCGCGTTGTTGGGGCTTGATTTTTGCGCGGTTGATCTGTTGCACGATGAAAACGGGGACCCGCTGGTATGTGAAGTGAATTCCAACGCGTATATGGCGGGGCTTATCGGCGCTACGGGTGTAGACGTGGCGGAACACATTGTGGAGTACGTGATGAAGGAGGAGCCGAGTTGGAAGAATTGAAAATCGTTTTTGCCGCGAATCTCATTCGGTTACGCACCGAAGCCGGGCTTACCCAACTGCAACTGGCGGAGCAGTTGAATTATTCTGATAAATCGGTTTCCAAATGGGAACGCGGTGACGCGTTGCCTGACGTGGTGGTGATGAAAGCAATGGCCGATTTGTTCGGCGTGACGGTGGATTTTCTCATCACCTCGCACGACGAATGGAACGTGCGCCCTGTCAAACGGCATATCGACACCAATGCGGTTACCGCCATTTCTGCCATCGGCATTTGGTTGCTTGCCGCGCTGATCTTTGTTATTTTTTGGATGAACGGGCGCGTGTATTGGGTCATTTTTATGGCGGCGCTCCCCGTGATGTTAGTCACGTGGTTGGTGCTCAACAGCGTTTGGCGTAAAGGGTATAACAACCGTTTTCTTGTGGCGGCCTTGATCGTCAGCGTGTTCGGCCTGTTGTCCTTTGTGTTGTGGCGGTATGAATTGCTGATCTTGTTGATCCCGTCGTTGCTCATCGCGTGGCTTAGTTTTCAAGTGTACAAAAAAGAAAAGAATAAAAAAGGCAACAAACCGTAACGAACACCGTTCTCTCTTCGGGGGAGAACGGTGTTCTCGTTTCGGTAGAGGGGAATTTTTCGTTTGTGGATAGGTTTTCGAGGACAACGGTGGTACACTAGTGGTATCAACCAACAGGAGGCCTCGTTATGAGTTCTTACGTTTTAAGTTGCGCATCCACCGCCGACCTGACCAAAGAGCGGTTTGAGGCGCGTGATCTGCACTATCTGTGTTTCCGTTACCGCTTGAACGGCACCGACTATCCCGATGACCTCGGCGAAACAATGCCGCTGAAGGATTTTTATGCCGCGATGGCGGCGGGTGGCGAAACGTCCACGTCCCAGCCTAACGTTTCGGATTATCTGGACTATTTCACCCCGTTTTTGGAACAGGGGAAAGACATTCTGCATCTGGAACTCTCGTCGGGGCTTTCGGGGGCCATCAACTCGGCGCGCAACGCCGCGCGCATTGCCGAAGAACGCTATCCCGACTGCAAAATTTACATTGTGGATTCGATTGCCGCTTCGTCAGGCTTTGGTTTGTTTGCAGAGGCGCTCGCCGACCTTCGTGATAACGGCGCTACCATCGAAGAGGTGCGCGACTGGGCGGAGCAGAACAAATTCCGCGTGCACCACTGGTTTTTCTCTACCGACCTCACGTTTTACATCAAAGGCGGCCGCGTCACCAAGGTATCGGGTTGGTTCGGCACACTCCTGAACATTTGCCCGCTGCTCAATATGGACGCGCAAGGTCGTTTGCGCCCGCGCCACAAGATTCGCGGCAAACAAGCGGTCATCCGCGCCATTGTGGAGCAAATGGAAAAACACGCCGAAGGCGGTTACAACTACAACGACCGTTGCTATCTGTGCCATTCCGCGTGCGAAGAGGATGCCAAAGCGGTGATTGCGCTTGTTGAGTCGAAGTTCCCGAACCTTGTCGGCAAGATGGAATTGTACGATATCGGCACCACCATCGGTTCTCACACCGGACCCGGCACGGTGGCCCTGTTCTTCTGGGGCACTCAGCGCGAAGACGATTAAGCAGAATAATAATCCCCCCGCATAGCGGGGGGTATTTCATTTTCGGCTATAGCCAAAGATGTTCTACTAAAATTTTAATGCCAATGCCAATGAGCACCAGCCCGCCCGCGATCTGGGCGCGTCGGCCGAAGCAACGGCCGGTTTTGCATCCCACTTGCACCCCGATAAGGCACAACGCAAAGGTGACAAGCGCAATGACGGCAGCACACAACAAAAAGCCAAGGTCGTGTTCGAGTAGCCCCGTACGGCCGAGCGCCATCGTGACACCCACCGCCATCGCGTCAATGCTGGTGGCGACGGCGGAAAGCAGCAACGTGCGCCATTGCAACGGGTTTTCGGCGCAAGATTCTTCTTCACCGCGAAACACTTCCCACAACATTTTACCGCCGATGAAAGCGAGCAACACAAACGCGATCCAATGGTCCACCGCGACGATCTGTGCGGCAAACAAACTCGCGAGCAGATAACCGAAAATCGGCATCACGCCTTGGAACAACCCAAACGCGCCCGCGATTTTGGCGCTTTGAAGTGGCGTGGCGCGGCCGAGGAAAATGCCGTTGCCGACGGAAACGGCGAAGGCGTCAGTCGCCAGGCCGACGGAGATAAGCAGTAAAGTGAGCCAGTCCATAGGGTGTCCTCCTAACAAACAATGACACCAGTATACCGCACAAGCGGATGATTTGCAAGAAAAAAACCGCGGGTTGTAACCCGCGGTTTTTAAAGAAGCATCTCTTATTCTTCGGTGCCCTTGGCGAGCATCACGTTGGCGAGGATGCCGAGAATGAGCGCGCAAGCGATGGAGGTGAGCGTAACCTTGCCGAAAGAGACACTCAGACCGCCGATGCCGGCAATGAGAATGACCGAAGCGACAAACAGGTTTTTGTTGGCTTCGAGGTTGACCTTTTGGATCATCTTCAGACCGCTGACCGCGATAAAGCCGTACAGCGCCATACACACACCGCCCATCACGCAGGAGGGAATGGTGTTCACGAAAGCGACAAACGGATTGATGAACGAAATGATCATCGCGCCGATGGCGGCGGCGATGATGGTGACGACCGAGGCGTTGCCCGTGATGGCTACGCAACCGACCGATTCGCCGTAGGTGGTGTTGGGACAACCGCCGAAGATGGCACCCGCCATCGAGCCGATACCGTCACCGAGCAAGGTGCGGTGCAGACCGGGATCTTCGAGCAAGTCTTTTTCGATGATGGAGGAAATGTTCTTGTGGTCGGCCAAGTGTTCGGCAAACACCACAAACGCGACGGGAATGTAGGCCACGGCAACGGTGCCGAGGTAAGCCGCGTCGATGTCTTGAATACCTTTCAAGGCGGTGACAAACGTGAAGTCGGGCAACGCAACGAAGGTGTTGAGGGTAACCCCGTCCGCCACCAACGCTTTGAAAGGCTCGAAGTTGATGACTTTCAGTGCATCAATGCCGGCCGCATCGCCGATAAGCGTGAAGATGAGGGCAACCGCATAACCGGCCAAAATGCCCATAATGAACGGGATAAGGCGCAACATTTTTTTGCCGAAAGTGGCGCATAGCATGGTAACGGCCAAGGTGACCAAACCACAAACAATGGCAATTTTGGAATCGCCGCCGGCGGGTGCAGTCTGCAGATCGGCGACAGCGTTACCCGCGAGGGACAGACCGATGATGGCAACCGTGGGGCCGATGACGACCGCCGGCATCACTTTGGACACCCATTTGACACCGGCGAGTTTCACGATGATAGCGATCACAACGTACACGAGGCCGGCAAAGATCGCACCGACGATAAGGCCGACGTAACCTGCCTGCGCGGATACGGCACCCGCGAACGCGGCGGTCATCGAGCCGAGGAAGGCGAAGGACGAGCCAAGGAACACCGGACTTTTGGCTTTGGTGAACAACACATACACGAGCGTACCGACACCGGCGCCGAACAAGGCGGCCGCCGTGCTCATGGCATTTTCGCCGGTAAGGTTCGCATTGCCGTTGATGATGACCGGCACAACCAACGTGGCCGCCATAATGGCAAGCAACTGTTGGATCGCAAAGACGATCAACCGGCCAAACTTGGGTTTGTCTGAGATTCCGTAAATGAGTTTCAAAACAACATACCCCCTATGTATTTTTTGTTGGGCAATGATACCCAAACTGCAAAAAGTATAGCACAAATCGGGCATATTGTAAAGAGAAAACGCAGAAAAACAGAAGATTTTGTCGAAGTTGCACAGAAAGAAACGATATACAAAAAATGAATAAATATTCGCATAAAAAAGGCTTGACAAACGGATGGTTTCCTTATATAATACAAAACATCGGCAACGACAATGAATATTTATTCACGGAGGCGTGTAACAATGGATAAAAGCAACAACAAAAAAGTCGTATTGGCTTACTCGGGCGGTTTGGATACGTCCATCATCATCCCGTGGCTGAAAAAAAACTACAACAACTGCGAGGTCATCGCGGTGTCGGGCAACGTCGGTCAGGCGGACGAATTGGACGGGTTGGAAGAAAAAGCGCTCAAAACGGGTGCGTCCAAACTGTACGTGCTTGACCAAACGGACGAATACGTGGACGAATACATCATTCCCACGATGAAAGCGGGCGCGGTGTACGAGGAATACCTGCTGGGTACCAGCCACGCACGTCCTTGCATTGCCAAAGGTTTGGCGGAAATTGCCATCAAAGAAGGCGCGGATGCCATTTGTCACGGATGTACCGGCAAAGGCAACGACCAAGTGCGGTTCGAACTTACCCTCAAACACTTTGCGCCCGATATGCCCATCATCGCCCCGTGGCGTGAGAGGGATATCAAATCGCGTGAAGAAGAGATCGGGTATGCGGAAGCGCACAACGTACCGCTGAAGATCAACCGCGAAACCAACTATTCCAAAGACAAAAACTTGTGGCACTTGTCCCACGAGGGGATGGATTTGGAAGACACGGGCAACGAGCCGCAATATGAAAAACCCGGTTTTCTCGAAATGGGCGTATCTCCGTTGATGGCGCCCGACGAACCGACCTATGTGACGATCGATTTTGAGCAAGGCACGCCCGTGGCAATCGACGGGGAGAAGATGTCGGCGAAAAACATCATTCTCAAACTCAACGAGCTGGGCGGCAAAAACGGCATTGGCATTATTGATATTGTGGAAAACCGCTTGGTCGGTATGAAATGTCGCGGTGTGTATGAAACCCCCGGCGGCACCATTTTGTATAAAGCACACAGCGTGCTGGAGTCCATCTGCTTGGACAAAATGACCTTGCACGAAAAACAAAAATTGTCCATCACGTTTGCGGAACTGGTTTACAACGGCCAATGGTTTACGCCGCTTCGCGAGGCGCTCTCCGCGTTTGTGGACAAAACGCAGGAAAAGGTGACCGGTAAAGTAAAACTGAAACTTTACAAGGGCAACATCATCAACGCGGGTGTATGGAGCGACTATTCGCTTTACAGCGAAGAGATTGCGACCTTCGGCGAAAGCGATTACGACCAAAAAGATTCCGCCGGATTTATCAACCTGTATGGCTTGCCCATCAAAGTGCAAGCGATGGTGGATGCGAAGAACCGGAACAAATAAACGTAAGGCAGACGGAACATTCCGTCTGCCTACTGCACTTATAAAGGGTGAGAAAAATGGCGAAATTATGGGCAGGACGGACCGACGGCACCACCAACCAATTGGCGGATGACTTCAACTCCTCCATTCATTTTGACAGTCGGATGTACAAACAAGATATTACGGGCAGTATGGCACACGCGGCTATGTTGGGTGCGCAGGGTATTATCGCGCAAAGCGAGGCCGAGACCCTCATTGACGGGTTGCAAACCATTTTGGACGACCTCGAAAGCGGCGTTCTTGCCTTTGATATGACGTGCGAGGACATTCATATGTTTGTGGAACAGGAATTGACCGCACGCCTCGGCGATGTGGGCAAAAAGCTCCACACCGCGCGCAGTCGTAACGACCAAGTGGCGCTGGATATTCGGATGTATCTGCGCGAAGAGATCGATGCCGTGGATGCGATGCTTCGCGAACTCATCACCGTACTGACCGACCGTGCCGAACAGGAGAAAGCCACCATTCTCCCCGGGTATACGCACCTGCAGCGCGCCCAGCCCATCACGTTTGGACATCATTTGATGGCGTATGTGTTTATGTTGTTGCGTGACCGCGAACGGCTGCAAGATTGTCGCCGCCGTATGAACCACTCGCCGATCGGTTGCTGTGCACTGGCGGGAACGACGTATAACACCGACCGCCGTTTCGAAGCGGCACAGCTCGGGTTTGACGATATCTGTTTAAACTCACTGGACGGTGTGTCCGACCGCGATTTCTGCGTGGAACTGATGAGTGCATTTTCGCTGCTGATGATGCATCTGTCGCGTTTTTCGGAAGAACTCATCTTGTGGTCGAGCTGGGAGTTCCGTTTTGTGGAACTCTCCGACGACTATACCACCGGTTCGTCCATTATGCCGCAAAAGACAAACCCCGATATGGCGGAACTGGTCCGCGGCAAAACGGGGCGGGTGTACGGCGATCTGATGGCGCTGCTTACCACCCTCAAAGGCTTGCCGCTTGCGTACAACAAAGATATGCAGGAGGACAAGGAAAGCGTGTTTGACGCGTGCGACACCGTGCGCCAATGTTTGCCCGTGTTTACGGGAATGGTGGCCACGATGACGGTGCGCGCCGACAATATGAAACAAGCGGCGGCGGGCGGATTTATCAACGCGACCGACCTTGCGGACTATTTGGTGCGTAAGGGCTTGCCGTTCCGCAGTGCGTATAAGATTTCGGGGCAAATCGTGGCAGATTGCATTGCCAAACACGAATTGTTGGAAACGTTGCCGCTGGCCGACTATCGCGGGTACAGCGACTTGTTTGACGAAGATATTTATGAAGCGGTTAACTTGACGGTGTGTGCGGAAAAACGCACGTCCGAAGGCGGCACGTCGGTGCAGTCGGTCGAAGCGCAAATTGCGTATGTGAGAGGACTTTTGTGATGACCAAGGTATTCATAGACGGCAGTGCCGGTACCACCGGTCTGCGGATATACGAACGGCTTGGTGCGCGCCGCGATATTGCGTTGCTCACCTTGCCCGACGACAAACGCAAAGACCCTGCCGCACGCAGGGAAATGCTCCACACGGCGGACATTGCCTTTTTATGCTTGCCGGATGCCGCCGCCGTGGAAGCGGTGGCACTCGCGGAAGGGGCGGCAGTATCCATCATTGATACCTCCACCGCCCACCGCGTAAACCCCGCGTGGGTGTACGGTTTCCCCGAACTGACGGGCAAGCGCGATGCGATAAAAACTGCTAAACGCATTGCCAACCCCGGTTGCCATGCGAGTGGGTTTGTGGCATTGGTAGCACCGCTTGTGGAAAACGGGTTGTTGAAACCCGATGCACGGTTCACCTGCACGTCGCTTACGGGGTATTCGGGCGGCGGCAAACAGATGATTGCGCAGTACGAAGCATCCGACCGCGACCCGCTTTTGGCGGCACCGCGTGTGTACGGGTTGGGGCAACAACACAAGCATCTCAAAGAGATGGCGGCGGTGTGCGGCCTTCACAATGCCCCCGTGTTTTGTCCCATCGTGGCACCGTATTACAGCGGTATGGAAGTATCCATCCCGTTGTTTATGGGTGACGTGAACGGCACCAAAACCGATATAGTGGACGTTTACCGCATGTACTATACCAAGGGGTTGGTACGGTTTGCGGAATCTGCCGACGAAGACGGCTTTTTGTCTGCTGCCGCCTTTTCGGGGCGCGACGATATGCAACTCACCGTTACGGGGAATGACGAACGCGTGGTACTTACCGCCCGTTTTGACAATCTTGGCAAAGGTGCCTCGGGTGCTGCGATTCAAAATATGAACCTCTTGCTCGGCGTGGACGAGGCAACGGGTTTGACGATATAAGGAGAATTTCTATGAAACTCATTTCCGGCGGCGTGTGTGCCGCACAAGGTTTTCGCGCAGGCGGCGTGCATTGCGGCATTCGCAAAAACCGCACCAAACGCGATCTGTCGCTCATCGTGAGTGACGTGGCGGCTTCCACCGCGGCGGTGTATACCACCAACCTGGTGAAAGGTGCGCCGCTTACCGTTACCAAACAACACCTTGAAGATGGGATTGCCAAAGCGATCATCTGCAACAGCGGCAACGCCAACACGTGCAACGCGAACGGCATCGAAATTGCCGAACAGATGAGTGCGCTTGTGGCGGCCGAGCTCGGTATCGCGGCCAACGACGTGGTGGTAGCGTCCACCGGCGTTATTGGGCAACCGCTGGATATCACGCCCATTGCCAACGGGATGGCGGCGCTGGTGAATGGCTTGTCATACGAGGGTAGCGAAGCCGCCGCCGAAGGCATTATGACCACCGATACCGTCAAAAAAGAAGTGGCGGTGGAGTTCACGTTGGGCGGAAAAACGTGCCGTTTGGGCGGCATTGCCAAGGGAAGTGGTATGATCCACCCCAATATGGCCACGATGCTGGTGTTTATCACCACCGATGCCGCCGTGTCCCCCGCGATGCTTAAAAAAGCGTTGTCAACCGACATTGCGTCTACGTTTAATATGCTCAGTATTGACGGCGACACTTCCACCAACGATATGGTGGCGGTGCTGGCCAACGGTCTGGCCGAGAACCCTGTGATCGACACCGAAAACGACGATTTTGCGGTGTTTATGAAAGCGCTCAACACGGTCACCGTACAACTGTGCCGCTTGATCGCGGCGGACGGCGAGGGCGCCACCAAACTGTTGGAATGTACCGTTACGGGTGCGAAAGACGAGCAAACTGCCAAAACCGTGGCCAAAAGCGTGGTGTGTTCCAGTTTGCTCAAAGCCGCTATGTTCGGCGCGGATGCCAACTGGGGGCGCGTGTTGTGTGCCATTGGCTACAGCGGTGCCGACGTGGACGTAACCAAAGTGGACGTGGCATTTAAAAGCGCCAAAGGGACCATCGCCGTGTGTCAAAACGGCGCGGGGGTGCCGTTCTCCGAAGAGATTGCCAAAGAGATCTTGCTGGAAAAGGAAATTGAGATTTTGGTATCCGTCGGTGACGGCGGCGGCTCCGCGAAAGCGTGGGGCTGGGATTTGACCTATGACTACGTCCGTATCAACGGTGACTATCGCACGTGAGGTGAACAAGATGGATTCCATGTTTTCAAACGCGCAACGCGCACAGGTGCTGACTCAAGCGTTGCCGTATATCAAACGGTACACGGGCAAAGTCGTGGTGGTGAAATACGGCGGCAACGCGATGGTGAACGAGCAACTCAAACAACAAGTGATGGAGGACATCGTGTTGTTGTGGCTCATCGGTGTCAAAGTCGTGCTCATTCACGGCGGCGGACCCGAAATCAACGAGTTGATGGACAAACTCGGTAAAAAACCCGAATTTGTGAACGGATTGCGCGTCACCGATAAAGAAACGGTGGATATCGTGCAAATGGTGTTGGCGGGGAAAGTGAACAAATCTCTTGTTACCTTGCTCCAAATGAAAGGCGGCCACGCGGTCGGCCTCTCGGGTATGGACGGCGGCATCATCGAAGCAACGATGAAAGACGAGCGCCTTGGCTACGTGGGGCGCATCACCAAAGTGCGCACCAAACCCATCACCGACTTGCTTGAAAAGAATTATATTCCCGTTATTTCCACCGTGGCCAGTGACCACGAGGGGCATACCTACAACATCAATGGCGACACCGCCGCCGCCTACATTGCGGGCGCGCTCGGTGCCGAACGCTTGATCATGATGACCGATATTGCGGGTATTCTTCGCGACAAAGACGACCCCGCTACCCTCATTCCCGAGGTGACGGTCTCCGGCGCCGAGGCACTCAAAGCGGAAGGCGTGATTTCGGGTGGTATGATCCCGAAAGTGGATTGTTGCATTGAGGCATTGCGCGAAGGCGTGAAAAACGTGATCATTATGGATGGGCGCATTCCGCACTCCATTTTGATGGAATTGTTGACCGACGAGGGCGCGGGTACCATGGTAGTGGGTGACGAGAATGAGTGAATGGCAAACCTTAGACAACACGTATATAGCGGGCACCTACCGCCGTTTCCCCGTGGAGATCACGCACGGCAAGGGCAGTGAGGTATGGGATACCAACGGCAAACGCTATATTGATATGGGTTCGGGCATTGGTGTTACCGCGCTCGGCATTGCGGACGATACGTGGGTTTCCGCCGTAACCGAACAACTGTCGAAAGTACAGCATACGTCCAATTTGTATTATACCGAGCCGTGCATTCGCTTGGCTAACATCTTGTGCGAGCGCACGGGAATGAAAACGGTGTTTTTCAGCAACTCGGGCGCGGAAGCCAACGAGTGTGCTATCAAAACGGCGCGCAAATATGCCGCCGATACGCACGGGGCGGACCGCTACACCGTGGTGACGCTGCAAAACAGTTTCCACGGCCGTACGATCACGACGCTGGCGGCAACGGGGCAAGAGGTGTTTCACCAAACCTTCCAACCTCTCACCGAGGGGTTTGCGTATGCCACGGCAAACGACGTGGAATCGGTCAAAACGCTGTGCCAACAGCACAATGCCGCCGCCGTGATGCTAGAATGTGTACAAGGCGAGGGCGGTGTGTTGCCGCTGGAACAAGACTTTGTTACCGCGGTGGCGGAGTATTGCCAACAGACCGACACACTTCTCATTGCAGACGAGGTGCAAACGGGAAATGGCCGCACGGGTACGTTATACGCTTACGAACAGTACGGGATAACCCCCGATATCGTCACCACCGCCAAAGGGCTTGGTGGCGGGTTGCCCATCGGCGCTACGTTGTTCGGTGAAAAAACGGCGCATACCCTCGGCGCGAGTGACCACGGTTCTACCTTTGGGGGCAACCCCGTTGCGTGTGCGGGGGCACTTTCGGTACTGTCACGGTTGACGGAGGAGTTTTTAGCCGACGTGCGCAACAAAAGCCGCTTTGTGTTCGGCGCGTTGCAAGGGGCTAACGGTATTAAAAGCGTTTCAGGGAAAGGCTTGATGATCGGCATTGAAACCGAACGGCCCGCCGCCGATGTGGTACGCGAATGCCGCGAACAAGGGGTATTGTGCCTCACCGCCAAAACCAAAGTGCGCTTGCTTCCGGCGCTCAACATCCCGACCGACGTGCTCGCCGAAGCCATCGACGTCATCAAAACTGTGTGTGGGAGAGTGTGATATGAACTTGAAAGGCCAATCGTTTCTCAAACTGTTGGATCTGGAGCCGTGCGAGATCGAAGGATTGCTCGATTTGGCGGCCGAACTGAAAGAGAAGAAAAAGCGCGGTGTGCCCCACCGCTTGTGCGAGGGCAAAAACATTGCTCTCATCTTTGAAAAAACCAGTACGCGCACCCGTTGTGCGTTTGAGGTGGCGGCGGCCGACCTCGGTATGCACCCCACCTATCTCGACCCGTCGGGTTCGCAGATCGGGAAAAAGGAAAGCATTGCCGATACCGCACGTGTGCTCGGCCGGATGTACGATGCCATCGAATACCGCGGGTTTGGGCAAGAGGTCGTGGAAGAGTTGGCAAAATACGCGGGCGTACCCGTGTATAACGGCCTCACCAACGAATTTCATCCCACTCAAATTTTGGCAGATTTTCTCACCATTCGGGAACATTGCGGCGAACTTCGTGGTAAAAAACTGGTGTATATGGGGGATGCGCGCTACAATATGGGCAATTCGCTGATGGTGGGTTGTGCCAAAATGGGGATGCATTTTGTTGCTTGCGCCCCCAAAGCCTATTTCCCCGATCGAGCGCTCATTGAGCAGTGTGAAGCGGTGGCCGCCCAAACGGGGGCGACCCTCACCTTTACGGAAGATACCGCCGACGTGAAAGGCGCCGATATCATCTACACCGACGTGTGGGTGTCGATGGGTGAGCCGGACAGCGTGTGGCAGGAACGCATTGAGCAACTGTCACCCTACCGCGTTACCGCCGACCTGATGAACACGGCGGGTTCGCAGTGCCGTTTTATGCATTGTTTGCCCGCATTTCACGATTTAAATACGGGTATCGGCAAAAGCATCTACGAAAAATTCGGTATCACCTGTATGGAAGTCACCGACGAGGTGTTCGAGAGCGAACAATCCATCGTGTTTGACGAAGCCGAAAACAGGATGCACACCATCAAAGCGGTCATCGCCGCCACGTTATAGCCGAAGGGAACCAAAGTCCCATCGGTCAAAAATAGAATTTTTTCTTGTATCGTCGTTACACTC
>JAZULW010000058.1:0-3299 GCA_045603285.1 Acutalibacteraceae bacterium
ACGGTGAAAAAAGCCATGGCGGTTCTTTCCAATTTGGACGTGGATATCTGCAACTTGCACGCAAGCGGTACGGTGCGTATGATGGAAGCCGCTTAAGTCGGATCGTAGCCATGTCGTTCTGTGAGCCAAGGAGTTGGGAGCTCTAATTGTCTTCCTAAGACCGCTTGGCCTCCGACTTATTCCCAATACGGTGAAAAAAGCCATGGCGGTTCTTTCCAATTTGGACGTGGATATCTGCAACTTGCACGCAAGCGGTACGGTGCGTATGATGGAAGCCGCTTTGGAGGGGTTAACCCGTCCCGATGGTACGCGCCCCTTACTTATCGCTGTAACGCAGTTGACCTCCACTGACCAAGAGAGTATGGAGAACGACTTGCTTATTCGTGAACCGATTGACAAAGTGGTTATGCACTATGCTGCCAATGCCAAAAAAGCGGGGTTGGACGGAGTGGTGTGTTCACCCCTTGAAGCGGGAAAAGTGCACGAGGTTTGCGGTAACAACTTCTTGACGGTTACCCCCGGTGTTCGTTTTGCCGATGGCGATATCGGTGACCAAAAACGCGTGATGACGCCGGCCGAAGCGAAGAAGATCGGCTCGGATTACATTGTGGTCGGACGTCCTATCACAGCGGCGGAAGACCCTGTTGCGGCGTATGAACGCTGTGTTGCAGAATTTGTAGATTAAGGAGAGTGCAAATTATGGATAAGTTGATTGCAAAAGATCTGTTGAAAATTAAAGCGGTATTTTTCCGACCTGACGAACCCTTTACGTGGGCAAGTGGTATCAAAAGCCCCGTTTATTGTGACAACCGTTTGACCCTGACAGCACCCGAAGTTCGCACGGATGTGGAAAACGGGTTGGCGCAAATCATTCGTGAACACTATCCTGAAGCGGAAGTCTTAATGGGAACTTCTACCGCGGGCATTGCTCATGCCGCCATTACCGGCCATATTATGGGTTTGCCGATGGGATATGTGCGTTCGGGCGCCAAAGACCACGGTAGACAAAACCAAATCGAAGGCAAGCTGGAAAAAGGCCAAAAAGTGGTGGTTGTGGAAGACTTAATCTCCACGGGCGGCAGTGTGATCGAAGTTGTCAATGTGTTGCGTGAAGCGGGTGCGGAGGTGCTGGGGATTGCCAGCATTTTCACCTACGGGATGAAAAAAGGCATTGAGCGCGTGGCGGCTGCCAACGTGAAAAACCTGTCACTCACCAATTTTGATGTCATTGCCGATGTAGCCGCAAAAGAAGGATACATTCGTGCAGAAGATGTTCAAAAACTGATTGCGTTCCGCAACAACCCCTCCGATGAAAGTTGGATTCAGGCAGGTGCAAACTAATGCGCAGTTTGATTGATATTGTGGATTTTTCCACGCGCGAGATACAAGAACTTGTTGATACCGCGTGTGATATCATTAAACAACCGAACAAATACACCGAAGCGTGTAAAGGGAAGAAACTTGCCACTCTTTTCTTTGAGCCGTCTACTCGTACACGTTTGAGTTTTGAAGCGGCAATGTTAGAACTCGGTGGTAGTGTCATCGGCTTTTCGGAAGCCGCCAGTTCTTCCGCTTCAAAGGGGGAGAGCATTGCTGACACGGCGCGCGTGATCGGGTGTTATGCAGACATTATTGCGATGCGCCATCCTAAAGAGGGAGCACCCTATGTGGCGGCGCAACATGCAGGGATTCCGGTTATTAATGCAGGGGATGGTGGTCATTGCCACCCCACGCAAACCCTTGCGGACTTGCTGACTATTTACCGTGAAAAAGGTTCTTTTGATAACCTGACTGTCGGTTTTTGCGGCGATTTGAAATACGGCCGTACCGTACATTCGTTAATTGCGGCTCTCAGTCGATATCAAAATATCAATATCGTGCTCATTTCACCAGAAGAACTCAAGATTCCGAGTTATGTGAAACGGGAAGTGCTTGAAAAGAATGGTATGAACTATACACAAACCACTTCTCTGGAAGAGGCAATGCCGGCGCTGGACGTTTTGTATATGACACGTATTCAACGGGAACGCTTTGATGATATGGAAACATATGAGCGCTTGAAAGACAGTTATATTTTAACACTTGATAAGTTAAAAAATGCCAAATCCGATATGTGCATTTTGCATCCGTTACCTCGCGTAAACGAAATCAGCGTTGGTGTAGACGGCGATTCGCGCGCGTGCTACTTTAAACAAGTGCTTAACGGAAAATATATGCGGATGGCATTGATCTTGAAACTGTTGAACCAAACGCCCGGTGAGATTTGTGATGCTGCCGATGAAGGAGTGTTGGAAGTGAATACATTCCATTGCACCAACCCGCGTTGCATCACCTCTACCGAACAGGAGTTGGATCATATTTTCAAACTGATGAACGCCGAACACGGCATTTACCGCTGCTTGTATTGTGAAGCGCGTGCAACTGCCGAAAAATAGAAAAAAACGACGAATGTGCCTTGACACTTTTGATGCGTCTGTGGTATACTGTTGGTTGTTAAAATAAGACGTTTTTTGCGACTGACGGAACGATTTGTGGAGCACCACAGAGGAACAAAAAACGTGTATCAGCCGACCGTCTGGGCGCATTTAACTTGTACAGTAAGTTAAGTGCGCCTTTTTTGTTTTTCAATGGAGGTTTTGCTATGAAAAAAGTGGGAATTCTTATGGGGAGCGACAGCGATCTTCCCATTATTCGCAAAGCGACGGATGTCCTAAAAGCATTGGACATACCCTTTGAGGTTCACGTCTATTCGGCGCATCGCACACCTGTGGAAGCGGCTGAATTTTCGCGCAATGCGCGTCAAAACGGGTTTGGCGTGTTGATCGCTGCGGCAGGAATGGCGGCGCATTTGGCGGGTGCCGTTGCGGCAAATACAACGTTGCCTGTCATCGGTATTCCGTGCAAATCTTCCAATCTCGACGGGTTGGATGCGTTGCTTGCTACCGTTCAAATGCCGACAGGGATTCCCGTTGCCACGGTGGCGATAGACGGTGGTGCAAATGCCGCTTTGTTGGCGGCACAGATTTTGGCTGTGTCGGATGCTCAGTTGGCGGAAAAACTAAACCGCAAGCGCGAAAGCGATGCGGCAATTGTGCTCGAAAAAGACAAAAAAGTCTTTGCGGAATTGTGTCAATAATTTTAGGAGGATATATTTATAAAACAGTGGCATGTCTCGGCTGCTGCAGTCTGTCCCCTGTTATGATGATAAATGAAGAAACATACGGCTCTCTCACACCATCAAAAACTGTTGAAATATTAAGAGAACTGAAAGGCAGGGAAACAAAATGAGAATAGTTATC
>JAZULW010000059.1:0-2165 GCA_045603285.1 Acutalibacteraceae bacterium
ATTAACGTAACTTGATTTTTATATAAAACTGTGTTAAAATACTAATAAGATATTTTTTGGAGGATATAATGAACAAAAGAATCAGCAAAACGGATATCCTTTCGGCGGTGAAAAAGTTGCTTTTGGTGATTTTCGGAACCCTTGTGCTGGCGTTTGGCACGGCGCTTTTTATTTTGCCGTTCAACCTTGTTGCAGGCGGAGTTTCCGGAATCGCCCTGATAATCGACCGATTGCTTCCTTATGATTTTATAACGATAGATATTATCGTAACCGTCGTTACGTGGTCACTTTTCTTTGTTGGCCTTTTGGTGCTGGGCAAGGATTTTGCAATGAAGACGTTCATTTCAACGGTTATATACCCGCCTGCCCTTTCAGCTTTTTTGAAGCTGGCTCAGCCTGATTTTATGGGAGGATTTTTTGACCTTGCGTCTTCGGGATATGAGGAAGCCTCGGTAATTTTAGCGGCGGCAGTGGGCGGAGTTTTCGTGGGCGTGGGATGCGCTCTGACATTCCTTGGGGGAGGCTCAACGGGCGGAGTGGATATAATTGCTTTCACCATTTGCAAAATATTCAGACGTCTCAAAAGCCCCCGCGTTATTTTTGCCATCGACGCTTCAACCGTGCTTTTGGGAATGTTCGTTATCAAGGATCTGGTGCTGACGCTTCTCGGTATTCTATCTGCGCTGATTGCCGCATTTATGGTGGACAAGGTGTTCCTTGGAGGATCAAGAGCTTTCGTGGCGCACATTATAACCGAGAAATACGAGGAGATAAACTCCGAAATAATCGAAAAATTGGAACGTACAACGACGATCTTAAACGCTGTTGGCGGTTATTCTCAGGAAAAAAAGAAGATGCTGATGGTGTCATTTACAATGTCCCAATACAGCGACCTTATGTCCATCGTAAACAGAAATGACAAATCAGCGTTTGTCACGATCTCGCACGCACACGAAATAAACGGCGAGGGCTGGACGAGGTAATTGCGGACAATCTGCTTTTTGCTCACCTCTTCGCAGGCATATTATGTCGCAATACAAATGCGAGGCATATAAAAGATAAATAGGAACTGTTTCGGTGTAGGCAGTTCCTATTTTTAGTTTGTTAGATTTGCTCTTCTTGAGTTTTGTTTTCAGCGATAATGTTCTCGCTCTTTTCGGTCACTTTGGATTTTTTGAAAATCAAAAACAAGAAAATTGCACATACGGGAACAGACAAAATAAGCCCCAATAAAAACGATGCAACAAGACACGCAAAAAAGCCTCCTATTGCCAAACCGATCTTATGTTTGATAGCTCCGCAAATGGCAGGAATTGCACCTACTATAGCACCGCTAAAAATAGATCCGATAATTGCACTAAGTACAAAAGCGTCCATAAATACCTCCAAAAATAAAAAGTGCGTACAACCGAAGCTGTACGCACCGAAAAACGCAAACTCCGATTGTTGCTACACAAAACCGGATAATGGGATAATGTTATCCTGCATACTGTAACCGGATGGAATTTGCGTTTTTTACCAAATTCAACAGTAATCAGTATGCACAAAAAAGGGTATAGTATTCCCTTTTAAAAGAAAATATAATTAACCCATCAAACTATTCGGTTTTGTGTAGCAAAATTATTATATCACACAAATCTCTAAAATACAAGTCTTTTCGCAAAACACACAGGAAATATTCCAATCTAACAGGTTACAAAAACCTTATCCTGTGAAGTAAGGCTCAATTCGTAGCTTTCGCCGCTCCCCAGCGTCCCCTTCGGGGAAGCTGTCACCGCAGGTGACTGAAGGGGACAAACGACTAAAATCGGATTATTCGGAGAGAAGTTTTCACCACATAATCTTTAAAACAACGCACTAAATTTTCCGATATGACACGTGAAGTCCCCTTCAGTCTCGGCGAATGCTATCAATCTGCTGACGTAAGCCCTGTCGCCGAGCCAGCTTCCCCGAGGGGGACGCCGAAAAGGGGCGAGCGTGTTTGTCTTTGACAACCGCTTATTCCCCTGCGCTCGCATTTTCAAATCCTTGCGGATTTGAGTGGGTTCGATTGGGTAGGGGGACGAAAAAACAAAAGACCACTCTTTTGTGTGGTGTCTTCTTTTACGGGAATCGAACCCAAACGAGCGTTTTTCTTCACTTTTATCGTTTATTCCACCACGCTC